>DGPO01000106.1:52286-64357 GCA_002390485.1 Halieaceae bacterium UBA4438
GATGCTCGACTGAAGATGCTCAGTGCACTGCGCGAGACGGCCTTATTTGGCCCCGAAAATAACCGAGACTTTTTAATCGACGTGTTAGGTCAGGATCAATTTATTGCAGGTGAGGCAACGACGGCCTTTATCGGCGATAACTATGGTGACGCGTATTCTCCGAGGCCTGTCAGTACATCAGATCTTGCGGTTGCGGCAGCCACGCAACACATACTGGCAATGGAAAACCACCACAGTCAATCGGCGTCGGTCAACGAGGAACTTTTGGATTGGACGTCAATGGGCAGAGTGACGGATACGCGTCGCTACCAGGTGAGTGAGGAGAGCATTGACGTGTCGCTCGTCCCGCTCGATGTTGGCGATTATGAGGTTGCAGTCGGGCACGAGACTCACCAAGTGGTGATTGTCGATATTAACGAGTGCGATCTGACCGTTGAGATCGACGGACTGGCAGAACACTATCATTACTGTGCCGAGTCTCCCGCGACAATTTACTTGGCCTCGAGAGACCGGTCATTCGCGTTGGCAGACAGTACTCGGATCCCGCCTGAGGCTGAAGATGCCACCGGTGGTGGCGCGATCTCAGCGCCCATGCACGGTCAGTTACTGTCCATTGATGTCAGCGCGGGAGCCGCTGTGGTCAAGGGACAGCGAATTGCAGTGTTAGAGGCAATGAAAATGCAGCATGAGATTACGGCGCCTGGCGACGGCACGGTTGTCGAGGTCTCTGCTAGCGCAGGGAAGCAGATCGGTGCTGGTGACCTTATTATGCTGATTGAGCTGGATGAGTAATTATTGGGCGACCCCGCGATCATGTGGAGCGCAATAGAGGCGCACCCACGTGCTGTGAAGCATCAGTAACCGCTATTTGACGGAGTAGAACGTAATGCAGCAAGCCAACGATTTTCACGAAGAAAGCCTGGCCTTAAAGGCGCTGATTAATGCTGTTGACGAAGCCGCTTTCGAGTCGGTGACCCAGTTTAAGTCTTGGACGATTAATGATGTCTTACGACACCTTCATTTTTGGAATAAAGCCGTCATGGTGGCCACAGAAGGCGAAGAGGCCTTTGGCGCTTTTTTTGAGGGCGTCGGCGTGCACATGACAAAGGGTGGGTCGCTTCCTGAGTACGAGCACCAGTATCTACAGGGCTTGAGTGGTCATGCACTGCGGGAAGCCTGGTCTGCGCTTGTCGATGAGACTGCCGATGCTTATCGTGCCCTCGATCCGAGTGTACGGGTTCCATGGGCGGGCCCGAGTATGAGCGCGCGCTCTGCTATATCAGCACGCCAAATGGAGACCTGGGCACATGGTCAGGAAGTGTTTGACATCCTTGGTGTGGCGCGTGAGGAGCGTGACCGCATAAGAAATATTGTGGTGTTGGGCATCAACACCTATGGATGGACCTTCAAAGTGCGAGGTGAGACGCCGCCCGGCCCGATGCCGCTTGTTGAGCTGACGTCACCCAGTGGCGCGCTTTGGACGTACGGTGAGCCGCAAGATGGGAGCGTGATTCGGGGCGAAGCGGTCGAGTTTGCACAGGTAGTGACTCAAACGCGAAATATTGCCGATACCCACTTAACCGTGGTGGGCGAGTGCGCGAGCCGTTGGATGCAAAATGCACAATGTTTTGCGGGCGGTGCGAATCCGCCACCGCCACAAGGGTCGCGCTTTAAAACTGAGTAGCGGTAGCGTGAGCACGGTTGTCTTACAGTCTGCGGCGAGCGACCAACCCGAGTGGGTCTCTGAGTGTATCGACAGTGTCAGCGAGTGGGCGAGTGCTATAGGTGCTGATTACGTCTATTTTGACGATCGATTTTTTGATGTTTTACCCCATTGGTATCGGAGTAAACTCGTCGGCAGGGGACCTATTCTCGCCGATTTAGCGCGGCTTCTTCACATTAAGATGCTGCTTGCAGAGGGCGTTGATTCGGTTATTTGGTGCGATGCCGACACGCTCGTTGTCGACACGCATTGGCGACCTGAAATCCCTTTGCATTCGCGCTTTGGTGAAGAGTGTTGGTTGCAATCCAATAAGGCGGGAGCACTTGAGGTGCGCCGGCAGCCACACAATGCCTTTATGATCTTTTCACAGGCATCACCCGTTCTCGATTTTTTAATACACACCACGCAGTCGTTGATTCGTCGCGTTGACCCTGCACACATTGCGCCTCAAATGGTCGGACCAAAGCTGATCAAGGCACTTCATACATTCGCCGACTTTGAGCTTGAACCTGCCGCAGGTGCCATGAGCCCTTTACTCATGCAGGCACTTTTGAGTCGTGATCCTACGACCATTAACCACTTCAATAATGCACTGACTACGCCACCCAAGATGATGAATTTATGCGCAAGTCTCCACGATGAGCCGGAGATTGACGTGAGCGCAGTTCGCGACGGGATAAGGATGTTCTTGATGTCGTGATCGTGCGATATCAACTGTCTTTCCCCATCCCGTCTGGCATATTAGACCCGTACTCCATCAGTGTAGAGGCTGACATGAACTCAAGTAACCCCGAGGAAACCGTGCACCTTAACGTGGCGGGTGCGATTGCGACGATCACACTGGCTCGACCGCATCTGCGCAATGCCCTTGATCGCAAGACGATGAAATCGCTCATACAAGTGGCTTTGGACGTGTCCGATCGTGATGACGTAAGAGCCGTTGTGATTGCGGCCGAGGGAGCGGACTTTTCAGTGGGTGCTGACTTAAAGGAAGTGCAGGGAATGGAGTCGGACGGGTCTCTACTGCGCGCACGAAGAGACGCAGAGCTGGGACGCAAGTTGCTCAACAGTATCAGGGAAATTCATCAGCCAACCGTGTGTGCATTGCAAGGCATTGCTACAGGTGGTGGGGCTTGTATCGCGGCAGCATGCGATTTCCGTATCGCGGCGTCTGGTGCGCGCATAGGGTTGGGTGAGGTTAAGGTGGGCATGAACTTAATGTGGAACGCCTTACCACTGTTCGTCGAGCTTGTCGGCCTGTCGCGCGCGAAGCAAATGATTATGTCAGGGACGCTGTATTCAGTGGATCGACTGGAAACATGGGGACTAATTGATGAGCAATGTACCCAAGAAGACTTGTTCGCGACGGCGATGGCATGGGCACAACGCTACGCCGACTTACCGCCCGTTGCCGTCCAGATGATTAAACGAAGCGTCAATCAGTACGCGTTGGCCTTGAGTGAGTCCGTGATGCACATGGATCATGATCAGTGGATTTTAGCGGCGCGCAGTGAGGACTTTCGAGAGTCGATCTCAGCATTTATCGACAAGCGTCCCGCGACGTTAACAGGGCGTTAATCCCATGCAGCAAAGTGTAAAAGGTTGTGTCAAATGAGAAGTGAATTAGTGTCCGGTTTTTGCGATCCGCGATTTATTGAAATAGAGCGACAGTTTAGCGCGGGGCTTGAGTCTGGGTTCGAGACTGGGGCATCGGTAGCCATCGAGTACCAAGGTGAGATGGTGGTTAATCTTTGGGGTGGCTATAAGGATCTCGAGCACACAGACCCTTGGCTGGAAGACACCATTATCAATGTGTTTTCAACGACCAAGGCCATCACTGCGACCTGCATTCTGAGATTGATTGAGCAAGGCAAAATAGACCTGACGGCTAATGTGGGTGAGTACTGGCCTGAGTATGCTTGTAACGGCAAGGAAAATACCAAGGTCAGCGATTTCTTGTGTCATCGCGCGGCCATGCACGGCTTTCAGGGTTCGATGCCCTCCTTGGACTATCGCGACTGGGATTCGTGGGTCTCTGCATTGGCCAATCAGGCACCGTTTCGTGAGCCTGGCACGACGCAGGGCTATCACGCCCTCACCTTTGGCTGGCTGGTTGGAGAACTTGTTCGTCGGGTTGATGGTCGAAGTGTGGGGCAGTATTTCAAAGAGGAAATTGCGGAGCCCTTCGGGCTGGATTTTAGAATTGGTTTGGACGCAGCTGCCATCGCGCGGTGTGCCGATATCTTAGTGGATCCTCAGCCGACCCCCTGGGCTATGACGGCAATTGCACTGACCCCCGACTTCTTATTGCCGAGCCGGCTTCGAGAGCTCAAGTCCTATCTGCGAATGGGAGATACCAAGGTGGCCTTTGCGACCAAGTCGGAGAGCTCTGGTGACATGAACAGTCAGGAGTGGCGTGAAGCGGAAATTCCTTCAGCAAATGGGCATGGGACGGCCGCATCGTTGGCGGCGTTGTTTGGTATTTTGAGTGCGGGCGGTGAGCGCAAAGGGCGCCAGATATTTTCGCCAAGCACACTTGAGCTTGCGCTGACGCCCCTGTCCAAAGGACCCGATACAGTGATTTTTGGCGCGCCAATTCACTTTGGTGTCGGCTACGATTTAGGGTTGGGAATTACGACTTTTGGCGGCACGGCGCATCCACGACGTATTTTTGGTCACTGTGGCGTTGGCGGGAGTGTGGCCTTTGGTGACCCCAAAAATGCGTTGGGCTACGCATTTGTCGGTAACCGTATGCACAAACTTAAAGACCTCTATCGCACGTCGAACCAACTTACCAGAACGCTCATGGCGATTGTGGCGTGATCCTGCCCGTTGTCCACTGGGCCGTCGCTGGACGGCATTACTCGAAGTTGGCTGCGGTGTCGTACTGATCGTCGTGAGGAAAATAGTTGTTAAGGAAGTCGGAAGAGGTCTTCTACCGCGCAATCCAGTGTTCTGGATATTTTAAGCGCGAGTACAGTCGAGGGCACGTAGATTCCGTTTTCAATAGCATTGATACTTTTGCGAGATACACCGGCTTCGATTGATAGCGCTTGTTGGGTAAGCCCCGCTTGCACTCTTAGTCGCTCGAGGTTGTTTAGGAGTTTCGCGTGGTGTCGTCCCATGCACTAGCCCGCCCGTACTTGCGGGTTGGCCGTGCTTAAATTTCTTGGTGCAATCAGCATTTTAGTGAGTTGAACGGTGCTGAGTCTGTCTATGGCAGGTGTGCGACTAATCATGGGTGTGTCAACGCTTTTCAAACTCGTCGACCGCGTTCGTAAGCTCCTGGCTGGTTTTGGGGTACAGATACCCTGCGATTAAAATACCCAGGCCGATGCTGGCCACCAAAAGACCGATTCCGACAAAAAAGGCTCCAAATGCCTGCTTTCCAAGAAGATAGACACCAATACCAACGCACAAGGTGATGACCCCACCTCGGCGATAATCAACGGGCTCTTGTTTTGGTTCCTCAAGCAGAGCCATGAGCTCGGCAATTTTTATCGGATCGTCATTGTGTTTGGCAATCTCAACGACGAGCTCGCGCTTTTCTTTGCCTTCCAAGTACTGCCAGTAGAACGCGGCCAGCGGAATAATGATCCCGCAGAGTACTCCTAAAATAGGTATGAGGTCAGCCATGATGCATTACCTGTCGGGATTCGAATGTAACGCAAACTTACCACAAAATAAGGGGAAGTAAAGGTTACATGCAATGTAATTCCGTTTGTCGCTGCTCGCCACCTGCATCGTGCTGTGGATCCTGCGCTGCGACAATAAAGCGCGTTGACGGTATTGCGTCGCATCTTGCTTCGGCAAACCCCCGAAGTTGCTGACAGTCTGCTATGGTCCGCGCTTTACCGTTACTGCGATGCGCCATGACATCTTCCTTGTTTTCTTCACTAAAACTCAATCCTGCTCAACTCGACGCCCTGACGGGTTTGGGTTATTCGGCGATGACTCCGGTACAAGCACAAAGCCTTCCGGTCATTTTACAGCGCCGAGACGTGATTATTCAGGCGGCGACCGGCAGTGGCAAAACTGCTGCCTTTGCCATTGGACTCCTCCATCACTTGAACCCACGATTTTTTGGCGTGCAAGCACTGGTGATGTGCCCCACGCGCGAACTGGCTGAGCAAGTGGGTAAGGCGATTAGGCAACTGGCCAGTCGAATGTCCAATGTAAAAACCGTCATGCTGTGCGGCGGTAAACCCTTTGGGCCTCAGCGTGATTCACTGCAACACGGGGCACACATTGTGGTGGGGACGCCGGGACGGATTCAAGACCACTTAACGCGAGGTACCCTTGAGCTCAAAGGCGTCACCACCTTTGTTCTCGATGAGGCTGATCGTATGCTCGATATGGGGTTCGCCGAGGTCATGGCGGACATCACTGCACGCCTGCCAAAGGACCGACAAACGCTTTTGTTGTCGGCTACATTTCCAGATGACATCAAAAAGATCAGCCGCACAATACAAAAAAATCCGACACAGATTAGTGTCGAAGCGCCAGCAAGCCGTGAGCAGGCCGTTGTTGAGCAACTGTTCTATGAGGTTAAAAAGCATGAGCGTGATCTTGGGTTGCTCGCGTTGTTTGAACATCATCGCCCGCGCAACGCGATGGTGTTCTGCAACACTAAACAGCAATGTGCCGAGGTCGCTCGTTTTCTTCGTCAACACGATATAGAGGCGGCCGCGATTCACGGTGACCTCGACCAACGAGAGCGAGACCAGGTGTTACTGCAATTTGCCAATGACTCCTGCCCTGTTTTAGTGGCCAGCGATGTGGCGGCTCGGGGCTTAGATATTCCGCTATTGGCGATGGTCGTCAACTATGAGTTACCCCGCGACGCCGATACCTACGTCCATCGAATTGGTCGTACAGGCAGAGCCGGCGAATCGGGTAAGGCCTACAGTTTGGTGACGCCCCCTGAGGCGCCGCGCATGAGAGTGATAGAGGAATACTTAAAAACTAACTGCATTTGTGATGTGCTTTCGTCGCTCGATCGAGACCCCAATTACGAGCTACAGGGCAGCATGGTGACCCTGCAATTTGATGCTGGAAGAAAACAAAAGATTCGTCCGGGAGATCTATTGGGAGTACTCACAGGCGACGCGGGCCTTGCGGGTGCGCAGATTGGCAAGATTTCGATCTCCGATAACAGCAGTTGCGTTGCGATAGAACGATCAGCACTTCGACAGGCGATGAATTATCTTGCCGACGGTAAAGTCAAAGGGCGGGCGGTACGCGTTCGTCGTTTGAAAACTCAGCAGTAGATAAGAGCGCTCGCCGAATCGTGTGAGTCTTTAAGCCAAGGTCGCGTAGACTGTCGGCGGGATGGCAAAGCGCGGTGAATTAAGGCGAAAAAAGGCAGCGTGTCGCTGTCTTGTAAAAATAAGCTGGGTGAACATTTGAACGCACGTTTTTAGCGAAGAATGTGGTTGTCGTGACCGAGTCAAATGGCAACTGTTGTTCGCTAGGCTTGACGAGTCAGTGTCCCGTTTATTCTGCGTCGCGTTGACGTATCGTCTGGCAAACGTAGCTTGCCAGCGCCAGCGGGACACCGGCTGCTCGAGCATTACGAGCAGCCAATAAAAAAGGGCTGCATCTCTGCAATCCTTTAATAACTCACTGATTGAGCCCCTGACGCCTAGCTCTCTCTTCCCGTCGACCCCTCTTAGTCAACGGTTTCCCATCCTCATCAACTTTACTCTTGGGCTTTTCGCCCTTGGCAGTCTTTGAAGCGCGGCTAACTTCAATCAGGCCCAGAGTCTCTGTATCGCGCAGTTTGGTCGCGTTCTTGTGAAGGGTATCCAGCTCTTCAAAGCTGTAGGCGTCGTTCTTTAACTTCTCGATTCTATTCACGGTGGGGTCTCATGAGGGGGTGGGGGGGGCGAGTGCTTGGCTCTGGTCGAGCATAATGATCGGCCAATAAAAAAGGGCTGCATCTCTGCAACCCTTTCATATATTTCTGAATGGCTCCGCCTGCTGGGCTCGAACCAGCGACCCATTGATTAACAGTCAATTGCTCTACCAACTGAGCTAAGGCGGAATAGTCTCTTCAGAAGACGCGGACTATACACGTCCGTATTTTCTTGCGTCAAGAAGAAGAGAGACTGCGAGTTGGTGAGATAATTCCGTTAAGCTACCCCGCTCGTAGTTTTGGACGCAGAAAGTAGTGGCGAAGCATTTCGATCTTCAATCAAATTATCAGCCAGCGGGAGATCAGCCTAAGGCGATTGAGCAATTGGTGAAGGGCATTGGCGCAGGCCTTGCCTCGCAAACGCTCTTAGGCGTGACGGGCAGTGGTAAGACATTCACCATGGCCAATGTCGTTCAGCAGCTTCAGCGACCGACGATTGTAATGGCGCATAACAAGACTCTGGCAGCGCAGTTATACGGTGAATTCAAAGAGTTTTTCCCAAATAACGCGGTCGAATATTTTGTGTCCTACTACGACTACTATCAGCCTGAGGCTTACGTACCGTCGTCGGACACGTTTATTGAAAAAGATGCACAGGTAAACGACCACATCGAACAAATGCGTCTATCGGCCACAAAAGCGCTTCTTGAACGGCCCGACTGCCTGGTGGTCTCAACAGTGTCATCGATCTACGGACTGGGTGATCCACAGTCTTACTTTAAAATGATCATGCACCTTTCGCGCGGAGAGATTATCGACCAACGCGGCATCCTCAGGCAGCTCGCGGAACTTCAGTACACGCGTAACGATATCGACTTTAAGCGCGGCACTTACAGAGTTCGTGGCGATGTCATTGATGTTTTTCCGGCCGATTCAGACGCACTGGCGCTTCGTGTGGAGTTGTTTGATGAAGAGATCGAAAATATTTGCAGTTTCGATCCTCTGACGGGCGCAGTTGCGGAAAAGTTGCCGCGCATCACCATTTTTCCCAAGACACACTACGTGGCTTCGCGGGATACGATGCTGGGTGCAGTCGGTGCCATAGAAGAAGAGCTCGAGCTGAGAGTGAAGCAGCTTAAGGAGTCCGATAAGTTGCTCGAGGCACAGCGGCTGACACAGCGCACACGTTACGATATTGAGATGATTCGAGAGCTGGGTTACTGCCAAGGAATCGAAAACTACTCACGCTACCTCTCAGGTCGCGCGCCTGGAGAACCACCACCGACTTTATTTGAATACCTACCGGATAATGCGCTCATGGTGATTGACGAATCGCACGTCACGGTCCCGCAAATTGGTGCCATGTATAAGGGGGATCGATCGCGCAAAGAGACTTTGGTTGAATACGGTTTCCGGTTGCCCTCAGCGCTCGATAATCGACCGATGAAATTTGAAGAGTGGGAGTCGATGAGCCCACAAGCCATTTTTGTTTCAGCAACGCCGGGTCGCTACGAGGGTGAGCACGCGGGCGCCACCGTTGAACAACTTGTGCGGCCAACCGGTCTTGTGGATCCAGTGATTGAAATTCGTCCTGCTAGAACGCAAGTCGATGACTTACTTGCGGAGATCAGAGAGACAACGGCTAAGGGCGATCGTGTGCTGGTAACAACGCTGACAAAACGGATGTCTGAGGACCTGACTGAGTATCTCAGTGAGCATGACGTGAAAGTCCGATACCTCCACTCTGACATTGACACCGTGGAGCGGGTAGAGATTATTCGAGATCTGCGGCTGGGCCATTTTGACGTGCTTGTAGGTATTAACCTCCTTCGCGAGGGATTGGATATGCCGGAGGTGTCTTTGGTTACGATTCTTGACGCCGACAAAGAAGGATTTCTGCGTAGCGACAAATCTTTAATTCAGACCATTGGTCGTGCGGCACGACACTTGAACGGGCGCGCCATTTTATACGCCGACAAAATGACGGGTTCCATGGAGCGTGCCATCAGTGAGACACAGCGTCGACGTGATGCGCAGTTGGCCTTTAACGAGAAGCACGGCGTAGTGCCAAAAGGCATAGAAAAGTCTGTTCAAGACATTCTTGAGGGCGCGCGCCGCATGCCGACCAAAGCACGAAGTGCGCGTGAGGCAAAGGTTGCAAACGATCGACTTGCCTTCACACAGGACGTGATGAGCATGACTCCGGCGGCATTATCGCGTAAATTGGCCGAACTGGAAAATAACATGGCGGCGCACGCGAAGAATCTCGAGTTTGAAGAGGCCGCCGCGGTGAGAGATCAGATTGCGGAATTGAAGCAAATCGCATTCATGGGTGCCTGAGTTTATTCAGTCCAATTCGGCAAATTCTAATGGGGGTAGTATGAGAAAAGGGCTGGCTGTCATTGCGGTGTCATTGAGTTTGTCGGCGTGTACAGCGACCACCGATGAGCAGTACATGCAGTGCTTGCAGGGGTTTAATGATTCGGGATCGGCGATCCGAGTGGTTGCGGGCACAGCGGCTCAAGTCATCGGTGCGGGTGGCGTTGGTGCTGCCGCAGCGCTTGTGCTGTGTGACGAGCCCGAGGTGACAGCATCACCTGAGGTGCTGACGGTCACTGTGTCCGGCAGCTTGTCTCAGCCCTTGGAAAATCGTCCCCCATTGCTTGTGTCCAAACCCATACCCGTTGCGGAGGCGCCTACACGAAGTTTTGTATTCGACAGTCGCACTCTCGACTTTGAGCTGAATCAGTCAGCGCTTTTACCCGGTGCAGATGAGACGTTGTCCACGGTGGTGACGTTTTTAGAGGCGTTCCCAGAAGTCAGTGTGTTGATTACGGGCCACACCTGTTCCCTTGGAACCAGTGAGTACAACCTGCAGCTTTCAGAGCGTCGAGCTGAGCAAGTTTCCGATTACCTTAAGGGTCACGGTATTGACAGTGATCGTCTGGTGGTCGCTGCCCGCGGTGACAGCGAGCCGCTCTCGTCAAATCTCACCGAGCGGGGCCGCCAACTAAACCGTAGAGTGGAAGTCGTCCAGCTCTAAGCTCTTTTGGGAACGGCACGGGAATGATGAAGTTAAAAAGAATCCAGTGCGCGTCCTTTTACCGGCAATCATTAAACTGGTCGCCGATAGTGTCACTGCGGTCGCATCGAGCATGTTAGTGGTGGTTGCGAGCTTTTGTTTCGCAACGTTTGTGTCGGCAGGACTATTGTGGCACTTCGAGTGGCCACTCGTTTTGTCGCCAGTCGGCGGCTTGATTGTTGTTGGCGTCATGCCGGCGTTGTGGAACGATGATTAGGACGTGAGCGCTACGCAACGTCACTCAGGGTTACTCGGTCGATAAATCAATAATGCAATCGCGCCGTTAAAAAATCCTGACAAATACATGGTGAGGTCGTACGCCGCATTGAGTGCCCCCATCGGATAACTCGCATAAGGCATACCGAGCAACGAGATAACGATGCTGGGTAAAAATAGCCATGACGCCATTTTCACGTTGAAGAATAACAAGACCAAACTCAGCAGATACGCCAGCGATGCGGCCCCGACCAGCGTGTTTCCCCACGTGGGTGGTCCTTCCGGCATGGGCGTTACAAAAGCGGCTGCGCCAAGGATCGCAACGCTTGCCAGAACGAGAATGCGAATAAGATTGATGTGTTGCATAGCGTTGCCTGTGTCAATGTTGTTGTCTTTCTATAGGCCAAGTTACATTGACTTGGACCTTGGGTCGATGATCGCAATGACAGTAATGAGTTACGACACCTTGCCCTCGCCCTTGGATTATTCAAAATTCCGCTGGTTTAACTAACACGCATAATTTTTTGTTATAATGGTCTCCGCTGAGGGCGGTAACAACGCGCAGCGCTTTTTCTTCGAATGCAGTAAGTGGATTGAGGGTTTAGAAATGAACTTGTCTGATAAGTTCGCACGCGGACAAACCATGTTTTTCCGTTTTTTTGCGGATGTCTTTTTTGCTAAGCGATACGGCCACAGAGCCGTAGTGCTTGAAACTATCGCAGGCGTACCGGGAATGGTGGCTGGGATGTGGATTCATCTCCGAAGTCTGAGGCAAATGAAGACCGGCTATGGACCCACGATTCGAGAGCTGTTAGCGGAAGCCGAAAACGAGCGCATGCACCTCATGTTCTTTATTGATATTGCAAAGCCCAATGCGCTTGAGCGCGCGCTCATACTTGCCGCACAGGCCATTTTCTGGAACTACTATTTTGTATTTTATGTCTTTTTCCCAAAAACGGCACACAAGATGATTCATTACTTCGAAGAAGAGGCAGTGAGCAGCTACACGCAGTATTTGGAAATGATTGAAAGCGGTAAAATCGAGGACGTACCAGCACCGCAGCTGGCCATTGATTACTACAGCCTTGCGTCAGATGCGCGACTGAGCGACATGATTCAATGCGTTAGAGCTGACGAGCAGCATCACGCCGACGTGAACCTGCGGATGGCGACTGGGCAGCTCCACGAGGAAG
>DGPO01000106.1:64384-78241 GCA_002390485.1 Halieaceae bacterium UBA4438
CCGAGAGGTGGTAGGCGTTATGATGCGGGCCCTGAGCTAGATCCCGTTTTAGCGTACTCAAACACGCAACGCATCGTAAGCGTTGCCACTGACTAAGGATGACACCATGCCCCTCATTACTCTGCCCGATGGCTCCACTCGTCAATTTGATCAACCCGTTTCCGTTTACGATGTCGCCGGAGACATTGGCGCAGGACTGGCGAAAGCCACGTTGGCAGGCGTCGTCAATGGTCGTGAGGTTGACGCAAGCTTTCAGATTGAAGGCGACGCCGAGCTTCGTATCATCACGGGTCGTGATGACCAGGCGTTAGAGATTCTGCGACACTCGACAGCGCACCTGTTGGCGCAAGCGGTTCAGCAGCTGTTCCCGGGAACGCAAGTCACCATTGGTCCGACCGTGGACGACGGGTTCTACTATGACTTTGCGGCAGACCACAACTTCACCCTCGAAGACCTTGAAAAGATCGAAGCGCGCATGAAAGAGCTGGTCGCCAGCGACCTGCCGGTCACGCGCCGCGTGACATCTCGTGAAGACGCTGTTGCACTGTTCAAGGGTATGGGCGAGCACTACAAGGTCGAGATTATTGAAGATCTCCCCGCCGACGAAGAGATTTCGCTGTATCAGCAGGGCGACTGGTTGGATCTCTGTCGAGGACCTCACGTTCCGAGTACGGGGAAGTTAGGTGCGTTTAAGTTAACGAAAGTTGCTGGCGCATATTGGCGGGGTGATTCGAACAATACGCAATTACAGCGTATTTACGGAACAGCTTGGTCAACACCGAAGGAGCTTAAGGCCTACCTCAATCGTATTGCAGAAGCTGAAAAGCGTGACCATCGTAAAATTGGGCGCAAGCTTGATCTATTTCATTTTAGTGACGATGCGCCGGGCTCGGTATTTTGGCACCCGAAGGGGTGGACGCTCTTTCGCGAGTTACTTGAATACATGCGTGCGCGTCAAGACGCCGCTGACTACGTCGAGGTCAATACGCCAGACGTCATGGACCGAAGCCTTTGGGAAACGTCGGGGCACTGGTTCAACTATCGTGAGAACATGTTTTCCACGCAAACTGAGGACGAGCGTATTTTTGCGCTGAAGCCCATGAACTGTCCTGGGTCGGTATCGATGTTTGCTCAGGGTCTTAAGAGTTACCGCGACTTGCCACTGCGCATGGCGGAATTTGGCAAGGTGCACCGCTACGAGCCGTCAGGCGCACTGCACGGTTTGATGCGAGTCCGCCACTTTACGCAAGACGACGCGCACATTTATTGCACCGAGCAGCAAATGGAGCAAGAGTGCATTGACGTTGTCGCGCTGGTGCTCGATATCTACAAGGACTTTGGGTTCGAAGACGTCGTCATTAAGTTGTCCACGCGACCCGAAAATCGAATCGGCAGCGATGAGGTTTGGGACAAGCTGGAAGCCGCCCTGAGTAACGCATTGGAGGTGATGGGGCTTGATTATGTCCTGTATCCCGGAGAAGGCGCGTTTTACGGCCCCAAGCTTGAGTTTGTTCTGCGCGACGCGATTGGTCGTGACTGGCAATGCGGCACGCTGCAGGTCGACATGAATCTACCTGAGCGGTTTGATATTTCATACGTCGATGAGGAAGGTAACCGCGATAAGCGCCCCGTGATGTTGCACCGCGCTCTTTTTGGTTCTTTGGAGCGTTTTATCGGCATTCTGATCGAACACTTCGAAGGTAACTTTCCTGCTTGGCTGGCTCCCCAGCAGGCGGTTGTGGTGAATATCACCGACAAGCAGACGGCCTATGCGGGTGAAGTGGCTGCCTCACTGAAGGCGCAAGGTTTCCGAGTGGCCTGCGATCTTCGAAACGAAAAAGTCGGGTTTAAAATTAGGGAGCTCGAGCTCGCAAAGATCCCTTACGTACTGGTTGTAGGCGAAAAAGAGCGTGAAGCGGGTACGGTGGCTGTGCGCGGTCGTCACGGCGCGGATTTGGGCGTTATGAAGGTCGAAGACCTTGCTGCGCACTTGGACGCTGAAATTGCGCGCCGGTCTAATAGTAATAAAGTGGCATAAGCCACCATCAATACAGGGCGAAACTGACTGACTGAGCCTTGTTATCGCGCGCACTTCACTATAAAATCGCCGCCCTATTTTGGGTAGTGAGTGCGTCTTTAAAAGGGTTGTTAAGACGCAACACCGAAACCTGTGTTTGGAGAGAAAGAGTATTAAGAACGAGACCAAGAGTAAGAAAGCTCTGACAAACGAACAAATCGATGCGCCGATGGTGCGTTTGATTGAAGCCGATGGCACTCAAGTAGGCATTGTGTCCAACGAGGACGCAGTGAGCAGAGCGGACGCGGCCGGAATGGATTTGGTCATGATGGCAGAGGGCGAGACCCCTGTTTGCAAGATCATGGATTACGGCAAGCACGTTTTTGAGTCGAAGAAGCAAAAAGCAGCGCAGAAGAAGCGCGCTAAGCGGATACAGATTAAAGAAATGAAGTTTCGTCCGGGAACGGACGAAGGTGACTATCAGGTCAAGTTGCGTAATTTGACCCGATTCCTGGAAAACGGTGATAAAGCTAAAGTCACGCTGCGTTATCGCGGCCGTGAAATGGCTCACCAAGAACTCGGTATGGAAATTCTCAAGCGTGTTGAGAATGACTTGAGCGAGTTAGGTGCGGTTGAACAGTTTCCAAAAATGGAAGGTCGTCAATTGACGATGGTGATTGCACCGAAGAAACGAGGATAGTGGCCCGTGAATGCCCTATGACTCGATTGATGAAACGCTCGAGCAGGAAACTGTAACGAGCCTTAAGCGGGAGTATCTAAGATGCCAAAAGCAAAAATTCACAGTGGTGCCGCTAAGCGGTTTAAGAAGACGGCCAGTGGCTACAAGCGCAAGAGCGCTTACAAGAGCCACATCCTGACGAAAATGACGACAAAGCGTAAGCGTCAGCTTCGAGGCACATCACTGATTCACAAGTCCGACGTGGTACTCGTGGATCGTATGTTGCGCGCCAAGTAATCGTTAACCAGTTAGGAGATAAGACATGCCTCGTGTAAAGCGTGGTGTCACGGCTCACCGTCGACACAAGAAAATTTTAAAGCAAGCAAAGGGTTACTACGGTGCACGTTCGCGCGTATTCCGAGTAGCGAAGCAAGCGGTTACGAAAGCGGGTCAGTATGCCTACCGTGACCGTCGTCAGCGCAAGCGTCAGTTTCGAGCGCTCTGGATTACGCGTATTAACGCGCAGTCTCGGGCTAACGGCATAACGTACAGCAAGTTTATCAACGGCCTTAAGCGCGCGGGTATTACCCTCGATCGCCGCGTCCTTGCTGATCTTGCCGTTCACGATAAGCTGGCATTCTCGGCAGTGGTTGAGCGCGCAAAAGCTGCACTGACGGCCTAATTACCGTCTTCGTACTTCCGATGGCAGTAATGTGGAGCGATAATAGAAAGGGGGCTACGGCCTCCTTTTTTGAATGAGTGGAGTGTAGAGCACAGATGCAGTCACTGGATAACATCAAAGCAGAGGCGAGTACCGCCATTGACGCTGCGACAGACGTTGCCGCCCTTGAAGAATTGCGTGTCAGCTACTTAGGCAAAAAGGGCGCACTCACTGGTTTGCTCAAAAGTCTAGGGCAACTCTCTGCTGAAGAGCGACCCAAAGCGGGTGCCGAGATAAACGCCATTAAACAGGTCCTGACCGAGCAACTGAACCTGCGTCGGGACAGCTTGCATGCTGAGGCGCTCGCGGTTCAGCTGTCATCGGAAGCGATTGATGTGACGCTGCCCGGACGACATGCTGAGACCGGTGGATTACACCCCATTACAAGAACGATTCAACGAATGGAAACCTTCTTTTCGTCAATGGGTTTCGACGTGGTGGAGGGCCCTGAGATTGAGGACGACTACCATAATTTCGAGGCGCTCAATATTCCGGCTCATCACCCTGCTCGGGCGATGCACGACACGTTCTATGTTGATGAGACACGGGTACTGAGAACACACACATCAGGTGTTCAGGTGCGCACAATGGAAACGCAAGCACCACCCATTCGGATTATTTGTCCCGGTCGCGTGTATCGGTGCGACTCGGATCTGACCCACTCGCCGATGTTTCATCAGGTGGAAGGGCTTCTGATCGACGAGACCTCCAATTTTGGACACCTCAAGGGACTGTTGGAGGAGTTTCTTCATGCGTTCTTTGAGCGCGATGACCTGTCGGTGCGGCTGCGTCCCTCGTATTTTCCTTTTACCGAGCCGTCGGCAGAAGTCGATATTCAGTGTGTAAAGTGTTCGGGTGAGGGCTGTCGCGTTTGCAGTCATACGGGCTGGATTGAGGTTTTGGGCTGCGGAATGGTCAACCCCAAGGTTCTCCAGATGAGTGGTATTGATCCCGATAAGTACCGTGGATTTGCCTTTGGGATGGGGGTTGAGCGGCTCTCAATGCTGCGTTACGGCATTGGCGATCTTCGCCTGAACTTTGATAACGATCTGCGCTTTCTCGCGCAGTTTATGTGAGTTAGCACAATGATTATTTCAGAGCAGTGGCTGCGCACCTGGGTCAACCCTGAGGCGACGACACAAGCCCTCAGCCACAAGTTAACGATGATCGGCCTCGAGGTTGACGGTGTTGCGACTGTTGCCGAACCGTTTTCCGGTGTGGTCGTCGCTGAAATTATCAGCGCTGAGCAACATCCTGACGCGGACAAGCTGCGCGTTTGTGTCGTCGACGCGGGTGACGAGCATGTTCAAATTGTCTGCGGTGCACCCAACGCGCGCGCCGGATTACGTGCTCCACTGGCTAAGGTCGGCGCCGTACTTCCCGGTAATTTTAAAATTAAAAAGGCAAAGCTGAGAGGTGTTGAGTCTCAGGGCATGCTTTGTGCCAGTGCCGAGCTTACGATCTCCGAGGATAACGACGGGCTGATGGAGCTGCCGTCCGATGCGCCGGTCGGTGCGGATATTCGCGAGTATCTGAGCCTTGATGATAAAATTCTTGAGTTAGGTTTGACGCCGAATCGAGCGGATTGTCTGAGCCTGCGCGGTGTCGCTCGTGACGTCGCTGTTGCATTTGATGAGGCCTTAATTGAGCCCGAAATTGCGCCGTTCGCGGTGACGATTGATGATCAATTCCCCGTAGCAATTGACGCCCCTGCTAAGTGTCCCCGGTACTTAGGCCGTGTCATCAAAGGCGTGGACTTATCCAAACCGACACCTGATTACATGCGAGACCGGTTGGAGCGCGCGGGATTGCGGTCGATCGACGCAGTGGTCGATGTTACTAATTACGTCATGCTCGAAATGGGTCAGCCATTACACGCCTTTGACCTCGACCAGCTCAGTGGCGGTATCGTCGTCCGTGAGTGCCGTGAAGCCGAGCAACTGACGCTGCTCGACGGGACAGTACAGTCACTCGAGCCCGGGACACTGCTCATCGCGGACCACGAGAAACCCTTGGCGTTGGCAGGAATCATGGGTGGTGAGGACAGCGGTGTCAGCGAAAGTACAACCAGTCTCTTTTTGGAGAGCGCCTTTTTTACGCCAGAGCTTATGGCCGGACGCGCACGATCCTACGGCTTGCACACTGACGCGTCGCACCGGTATGAGCGTGGCGTTGACTTCCAATTGCAATGGCAAGCAATGGAGAGGGCGACACGGCTCTTGATTGAGACAGTAGGAGGTGAAGCAGGTCCTGTCACTGAGGTTTCGTCTGATGGCGACTTGCCGATTAATGACGCGGTTTTGCTTCGAGAGGAACAGATTGAAAAGCTGTTAGGCCTGCGTATTGAGCGCTTTGAAGTTGAACGTATTTTACAGGGCTTGGGTTTTTGGATCGTCACACAAGAGCAGGGTTGGCTTTGCACTGCGCCAAGCTGGCGGTTTGACATGGGGCTTGAGGTCGACCTGATCGAAGAGTTGGCGCGCGTTATTGGCTACGACGCCATACCGGCTCAGCGCCTTACCGGTGAGCTCATTGCGACGCCTGTGCCAGAGACGCGTCGCGCACTTCGCAGTGCTAAAAATGACTTGGTGGCTCGCGGGTACTTCGAGGCGGTGACCTTCAGTTTTGTTGAACCTCAGTTGCAGGCGACCTTTGATCCTCAAACGCCCCCTGTGCGCCTAAAAAACCCCATTTCGGCAGACCTTGCCGTCATGCGGACCAGTTTGATCCCGGGCCTTTTAAAGGCAATTGCTCATAATGTCAGTCGGCAGCAGAGTCGTGTTCGTCTTTTCGAGACGGGATTGCGATTTTTGCCGGGAGACGAAATTGCGCAAACGCCTATGATTGCGCTCGCCGCATCGGGTTTGCGAGATGCTGAAGGTTGGTCGGCGGGTAAAGAGGCGACTGATTTTTTTGATATCAAGGGCAGTGTTGAGGCGCTTCTGGGAAGCCTCGGACAACGACTCTCGTTTGAAGCTTGTGTGTTCCCAGGGCTGCACGACGGCCAAAGCGCGGCTATTTTAGTCGACGGTCATGCCGTAGGTCGTATGGGTACGATTCACCCCAATGTTGGGAAGTTATTGGGGCTGCCTGCCAGTACAGTTGTTGCAGAGATGGAACAGTCAGCAGTGACCGCGCTGGCAATGCCAGAGTACGACGACATATCGAAGTTTCCGGAGACGCGTCGCGACTTGGCCTTGGTCGTCGACAAGGGTGTGGCGTCGGGCGATGTCATGACCCTGATTCGTGACACCGCCGGTGGATTGCTCACGAAACTTGATTTATTCGATGTTTACGAAGGGGCCGGATTGGCCGAGGGGAAGAAGAGTTTGGCGATCGGTTTGACATTCCAAGGTCAAAGTCGCACTCTCGACGAAACAGAGGTCTCGGGTGCTGTTGACCAAGTGCTTGATTCTCTGAGAGAAAAGCTGGGTATCGAACTGCGAAGCTGAAAACACTATGTCCGCACTAACGAAATCTGAAATGGCCGAGAAACTCTTTGATGAGTTAGGTCTTAATAAGCGCGAGGCGAAAGAGCTGGTGGAGCAGTTCTTCGAAGAGATTCGAATCTGCCTGGAAAATAATGAGCAGGTGAAGCTTTCGGGCTTTGGTAACTTTGATCTTCGCGACAAAGGCTCACGTCCGGGCCGTAATCCAAAAACAGGCGAAGAGATCCCTATTTCTGCAAGACGTGTTGTCACCTTCAAGCCTGGTCAAAAGCTCAAAGCGCGGGTAGAGAAGATGCCGAACGATGCTTGAGCCCACGCACAACAACGAACTACCGCCCATACCCGGAAAACGCTATTTCACCATTGGTGAAGTGAGTGGCTTGTGTGCTGTAAAACCGCACGTGCTTCGGTACTGGGAAGCGGAATTCCCACAGCTCAAACCCGTTAAGCGCCGGGGTAATCGTCGGTATTACAAACGCGGCGATGTCGAGTTGGTGCGGGCGATTCGAGGTCTTCTCTATGAAGAGGGTTACACTATTGGTGGCGCCCGACAGAGACTGACCTGTGAAGACGGCCCAAGCCCCGTCGATGTCATGTCAACGGTTCGCGACTGCTTAAACGATTTGGAAGCAGCAAAGTCGCTGCTCAAACTCGGCGACTAACATTCCCTAACGCATTGAATACCCGTATACTTCGCGCCGTTCGGGGCGTAGCGCAGTCTGGTAGCGCACCACACTGGGGGTGTGGTGGTCGCAGGTTCAAATCCTGCCGTCCCGACCATCTTTTTTCCCTTGCCGAAGGTGCTGACAGTAAGTCCTTCTCCTCGGTAAGCGGTTAAGTCAGTAACCGACTTTTTTGCCCAACGTGTGGACAGTGACGCCATTATCAAAACCACCCTCGAGGATGTCTTTGGTGGCCTCTTGTATGCCTGTTTCAATTCGCCAGCCGAGATAGCGCTCCTGATGTGCCAGAGTTTCCCACTCTTCAACCAAGGTGATCGTAGCGCTGTCCTCGTCCTCGTAGACGTCTACTTTGATGCACCCGTCATAGGCTCTGGTGTCGCCCAATACAGCCCTGAACATGTCTGCCAAAGCACCGAACTTGCCCTCGGCGGCTTTGAAGTTTAGAACGACTAATTCGCCCATTTCCTGTCTCCCTGTTCTCTTGAACCAGCATTGAACCCTAATGGCCGAAACTGAGCAAACTGAAACTCTGTAATTGACAGACTGGTAGACGCTATGAGGTGTGCGACGCGACTTCCGTAAATTTCCTCCCTACACTGAGCTCGCGAAAAGTCAGGAAAGAAATCGATGCACAAATTTCTGTTTGCAAGTTTACTGTCAACAACGCTGATGGGCTGTGTCATCGCTATTGATATTAATGACAGGGAAGAGTCGGCGAGCACACTCTCTAAATTAGATAAACGCGTTGTACCTGAGGTTTTGAAAATACAGGACAATGTTGAACGTACGATGCTCGATTATTCGCCGAGCGATGAGCTCGGCATTTACAAAATGGTTGCGCCCATAGACTGGACTGAGCCTGTTAGGTCAATCGCGTTCGATATTCGAGGGATCATAATCAGCGGGACATTGGGTCTTGAGTTCGAGAACGAGACGTTGACGTTTGAGGCGAACGACGGCTTTTTTATCCCAAGAAATACGAAGGTAAGAATCCACAATGCGGGTGCCGAGCCACTGCATATGGTCGAGGTGTTCACCCCGAACTATAAGCCAAGCCTTGTCATAGACTTCGAGGCTTTCTGATAAAGAAAACCGTTAGCTGGGCATGGTCAGCTCAATGCCTATAAGCGGTCAGTCCACTGCACCTTCTTTCTTGCTTCACCACTGGCTTGCCATAGTTTCGGTCGAGTTGAAACCTCATCAAATCGCGGTGTTGTAATTGACACTTTGTAGCCTCTACTGACTCTTCTTAGCCCCTATTGACACTATCTAGCTTCTTTGTGTGAACACACCGTGACTTCTTAGGTCCCGCTTCCTAGTCTTATCAATTGAATGCTACTGCAGATCGCTTTATGAAAAGAATTTTGGCTACATGCCTCTCTCCCATACTCGTCGTTGGCTGTGCGTCAGTCGGACCGATCCAGGATGAAGCGCCAGCATACCGAGCAAAGGCAACGCAGGATGCAGAGGTCTTTCAGCAGTGTGTATTTGCTCTCCTTACAAGTAGGCATGCCAAAATACGGCAAACTACGAGTGGTGTTATGAGTGCTGAGAGTAGAGATGGACTGGGGTTCATTATTGAGCAAGCAGATGGATATGTAACCGTATACAAGGGGCAATCTAGTATGACGGGCTACTTACCCGAGTGGGCAGCTAAAAGATGTAACGATAGCCCTTGAGATAAACGCGTAAGTCTATGAGGTTCTTATTATTTATCGTGTTAGTGCACTAACTACGGGCGCTAAGCCCATAACTTCTCGCTCTTCGTTAGTCATAGTCTCGGTCGAGTAGGGCATGAGTGGCGGAGGCTCTAGCGCAGCCTCTACGATCGTTTCTGGCACATCATCAGGTGTTTCGACTGGTTCCTCAATTATTCCTTTGTTTGCGTTGTACGGCAGGGTACTGTGATGCCATGAACGAACTATCAAAGTCTGTGTCGCTCGATGAACCCGAAGATGCTTTTGAAGAGTACCTGCTCTTTAACCTTGTCTACTGCNNGGTATTGAACAAGCGAAAGTTCACCAAAGTATGCTTAAAATGATGGCCCTGTCGGTTACGGCGCTTGTCTCAGTGGCTTTCAGTGTTAATGGTTATGCTGAATCGAGTACCTCAACCATGAACGTGAGCGTATCGGTTGAGTACTCGTGCGCCATCGAATCCAGCCCAATGGAGTTTGGAGCTTACAGCGGCGTTGTCGCAAATGCGTCGACGACACTTAACGCCACGGCCACAGTCGTGGCGACCTGCACCTCGGGCGCTGGGGCTCGGGTCACTTTAGATGGCGGTGCCTCCCCGGGACTGGGTTCGCCTGGGGCACCAATACGTCGTATGCGTGCTGGCGAGGGGCAGTTTCTCGCCTATCAAGTGTACTCAGATGTTGCGCGCGGCTCTGTATGGGGTAATACCGCCGTCACAGGTGTGGCGTTGACGGGTACTGGCGTGCCTCAAATACTCACTGCGTACGGTAGTGTCATGGCCGCGCAATTAGCTGTCCCCGGGGCTTACAGTGATGAGCTTGTCGTCACCATAACTTACTGAATCCTAGACGAATACTGCGGCTATTTTCAACCTGTAGACGTGGTCTTTAAAGAAACTGTGCTGCGGATCACAGATTTAACTATTAGAAAAAAGTGTTAGTTTGCTCCGTCGTGCTGTGGTAATCTAAGAGGATGAAGAAACCAGTAAGAGCGCTAGGTAACGTAACTCGTCAGGCCAATAAAAAGTTGCGTCGAGAAAGCATTTTCAATATCGCAAAGCGCCTAATCGCAACAAACGGCTTAGATGATTTTACGATCAGCCAACTTGCCCGAGAGGCTGGCGTTACGACGCCCACGATCCACAACCTATTTGGAAAAAAAAGTGACATCGTTAAAGAGTTGGTGGCGCGTTTAATCGAGCAAATGAAGTGGAATACGCTCAATCCACCGAGTGACCCGCTTGAAAACACAAAGTTCTTTGTCGGGCACATGGTTATGGCCTTTGAGCAAGATGAAAATTTCTATCGCGCTGCATTTATGGCGGCAGAGCAGGTAAGGTTATTTGATCCTAAAATTACCGACGGACTTTTCCAGCGCGCACAGAGACTGGCAGCGCCTAGGAGGGAGTGGTACGAGAGGGGGTTGCTTTTAGGGAATGTTGAACCTACGGCTATTATGAGAAAAGTTCATAACAGCAACCGGCTTGGGCGACTTGATTGGGCTGTTGGCTATATTGATTTAGTTCAGTTTCGCCATCAGGTCTCAGAGAGTATCTTGTTAGCGTACGCTTGCGATGCCAGCCCCGAACTCTACGTGAGGTTGATTGAAGAGATCAACCGTCTCGACAGCCCGTAGTTTTTGGCGCCATCTATTGAGTCTCTATCCAAGAGACTGGGGCCTCGCATTAGTGCCGAATGAAAGGCGCGCCAGGATATTCAACTTGAGTCGCAATGACAGACAACATTAGGCAATGCATGCCGTAAAGAGGCTATGAATTTGCCCTAGACATCGTGTGTTCCCCGATATTTGATCTATTTGCGTACTCGGATGTCTCGGGACCTACACGACTTGACGCTGAACGTTCATCTTTTCCGGTGGCGGTCCGGTCAGCGTGACCTTGCTGTGCTGGCTTAGGTTGTTGCCAGTTTCGATTGCCTCAGGTGCCGCTTTGACAAGGCCTGTCGAACTCCTACCTGACTCGCGTGATTCATCGTTATTTTAAATGACATCCACATCGGCAGCAGCATGATGATCGCGAGCCCCGGACCCATTATCAGGCCCAGTCCCCATATCACCGTGTCGGATACTTCGTCTGGTCGTGCTCCCGCCTCCAATCCAATTAGATCCAAAAACGGACCGGCTATTAGATAGCTAAAGCCACTAACAAACTTGGCAGAAAAGAAAGCCGCCGCAAAAATAACACCCTCCTGGCGCCTGCCAGTGGCTAACTCTTGCTCATCTGAGATGTCCGCCAGCATCGAGTGGACGACAATGACGCGCAAAATAGTCATGGTCGTATGTACTGTCCAGTTGGCACAGATTAAAGCCATAACCAGTGAGCTATTTTCGGGAAGTAGGTCAAGCAACTTTAGCGGTGTTAGCCAGAGCAGGTTAATAATGCTCAGGACGCAGGTCAGGCGCAGAACCTGCTGTTTTTCAAGCCGCCGATTCAGTGCTCCGGAAAACACAGCAGACAACAATACCGCGAGAATAATGGGGCCAGCAAAGAGCAAGGAAGTCTGTGTCGCGCTCAGTTGCCAGAAGTAGGTATAGGTCACCATGAGTAATGTAGCGGTGATACTGCTTATACCGCCCAAGCCCATATCCAAAATGACTAGGCTTCTAAATCCTTTATTCTCAAATATACTGAATGCATCGCGGAGCATATTCTGCCCTGCATGCACTGCGCCGCCGGCGAGTTTAGGAATGTAATGCCAGGTGCCGGCGATACACATGACGCTGAACAGGATGACGAGGAAGCCGTTGATCCAGCCAAAAAAATGGTAATTCTCGATGACGAAGCGCCCGTCTAAACTATTTTTTTCATTAAATAAAAAAATCAAGGCGATCGCCGAGACAAGCGTACAGACGAACCAGGCGATGTTGGTGCGTATAGCGGCCAGCTGTGAGCGCTCATGATAGTCGTCAATAATTTCTGCGCCCAGTGCGAGGTAGGGCACCATAAAAAAGGTGAGTGCTGTACGTAACAGTAGGATGCTGACTAGCAGCCAAGTGAATAGCTGAAATGGGTCGCCCAGCACGTTGTCGGGTGGCCCATACAGCATGATAAAACCGGCAGCCATTGGAATGACCGCGGCAATCATAAGCGGGTGTCGGCGGCCAATACGCGAGCGCAATCGGTCTGACCAGATCCCAATCAGTGGGTCGCTGACGCCGTCCCAAATGATTGAAATGGCGATAGCAAGACCGGTCAGGGTCCCGGATAACCCAAGCACCTGCTTGTAGTAAAAAAGGACAAAGATGCCCATTGCTGCCTCTTTGAGCCCGTGACTAATAATACCCGAGCTGTACAGCAGACGATTGCGCAAGCCCATACGCTGAGTCTTCATTGATAAACCACGCTCACCTCATTTACTTTTTCTGCGATTCCCCGATCGCATACCCATCTACAGTGTTTATTCAACCACAAATTTATTATTTAATAAAATTTATTGCTAAAACAAATTTATTGTTTAAACAAATTTAATTAATAATTAAATCTGTTGACTTTGTAAAAACGCGTAACTAGTATCTTTACATCTGGGTCAGCCTAGATCGGTTTAAGAATGAAGTACCTCACTGTTAGTCGCAGAAAACTGCGGTTTTATGAAAAGGAAAAAATTATGGAAACGAAATTCAAGCAAAGCAAACTCAAAGGTGCACTGGTGTCAGCTGTGCTGGTCGGTACTGCTAGCCTTACTCTGCCTGCTTACGCTGCCACTGCAACGGGCACGATGGCTGTTAGCACGTCAGTTTTGATGTCCTGCACTATTTCAGCCGGAGCGATGACCTTCGCTTCCTATGATCCGACCGCGGCGGCGGATAATGATGCTACTGCCACGATAACATCGACCTGCACTACGGGCGGAGCGGCAGTCATAACAATGGGTCAGGGTAATCGTGCACAAACCGGCTCGACCGATGCCATTCCATTGCGTGCGATGTTTAATGGGGACGAAGGCGCGCCAGAAGATTTGGATTACCATTTGTATAGTGATAGCGCCGGCGGAACTGTATGGGGAAATACCGAGGGAACAGGTAAAGCGATCACTGCAGACGGCACCGCGCAGAATTTTACAGCCTATGGCCGGATTCCTAAGAACCAAACAGTTGGCGCCGGATCTTTCAGTGACAGCGTCGCGGTGACACTCACTTACTGAAGCTAGAACGAGTTCTAAAACAGGCCGCTTGCGGCCTGTTCTTTTTAACTTTGCGTATTAGTTAGAGCAAACGTGTGCAAGCGACAAGAAACCAAAAGCTGCTTAAAATATTGGGGTTATCGCCTGTGCTGCTATACGCTGCGGGCCTTAGCCTGCCCGTCTATGCGGCCACATCAGCTTCAGACATGGCTGTGACAGCCAATGTTAACGCGTCCTGCACGATGAGCGTAACAAGCTTAGACTTTGGTATCTACGATCCTATTGTAGCCAACGCAACGCAAGATCTTACGGCTTCTGCCACGGTATCAACGAACTGCACGTTAGGTGCAATTGTGAATGTTAAAATGGGTAATGGGCTCCACGCAACCTTTAGCACTGGTAGGAGTCGCATGGCTTTTTCACGTGACTATAGTCGCCACATGTCAAATGTAGGAAGTGATAGTAAGCTGAA
>DGPO01000008.1 GCA_002390485.1 Halieaceae bacterium UBA4438
TTTCCCGAGATCGATAAAGGCGCGACGCTGACGTTTAAAGGGGGAGATCAGTGGTCTCTCGCCAATTTAAATGGGCTTGAAGCCGCGCGCTACAGCTGGTCAGACCTGCGTTACTCCATTTCATGGAAGGCTTACTGCTTTAAGGATGAAGCGGAAAAAGCGACGTGGAGTGATCAATCTGACGATCTAACACTCGACCGCATTTTGAACGTGCTTGAGGCTGCCTTGCGGTCACGGGGCGTTCTGACAACGCAACGGCCCGACCCCACGCGCTTTGCACAAATGCTGGTCAACGAGTTTATTCGTTTTCCCATGGCCAAAGCAGGTTAGGGCTCCGGTTAATTGGCTGAGCGGTCCACGCCGCGGTAAATCATGCGTTGAACCACCGTGGGAAGCAGAATGTTGTCCACTAACCACCGAGAGAGTCTCACACGCTTACCCGTGTGTTGATGCAGTGTCAGTCCGTCCGCTTGAGGACCCACGATCGACCCCCATCGATTCGGCGGTGGTTTGTAAAACTGGTTAACGGGTTTCCCTGCGGCTTTTCGCTTGATGTTGTTGACCAAAATCCCGTACGCCCAATTTCGTGCTGAAGATCGGTCGGGGTCCGTTGACGCCACATCGCCAATGGCGAATATCGTGTCGCTGCCCTCGACTTCGAGCGTGGACTGCGTTTTCACAAAGCCCTCAGTATCGAGAAGTTCGGTGGGTAAATACTGTGAATGTGGTTTCCGTTTCCCCACGGTCCATAAGATCGCTTCGGCCTCGGCTGATGCGCCTGACTCGAAGTTGATCACGCCAGAGTGAGGGGTTACCGATGGCACAATCGCGCGATCGTTGCTTTGCAGTGTCACCCCCGCGTCTGTCAGAATCTTGTCGTAGTACGTTTGGGCCGTAGGGTGGTATCCCACCAGTGGTTGATCTCCCGAGAAGTAGAGTGTTACTTTTTTTGACGGGTCGGCACGGCGAATGTTGAGTGCGCAACTGACACCACAGGGACCTCCGCCCACGACCGCGATCGTGTTCGCCGCCTCAATGCGCGTGGCGTCTGCTTGAAGGGCGTCGTCAATTTCTTTTTCTGAACGAATCGAGTCGTCCCGCCAAAAGCCATTGGATGTGCCCGACGCAATGACTAAATAATCGTAGTGAATGATGCTGTCTAGGCCGTCTGGAAGTCGAACGCGTACAGACCGCTGTTCCGAATTTACCCATTCTGCTTTTGCTTGAATAATCTCGACTGCGCTCAAGCCAAGGAAGCGTTTGAGAGGGGTGTTGTAATGGACTCTCCACCAGGGGAGATCTGTCAATCGTTTGCCGAGTTCCTGGCCACTAACCAGGTTGGGTTTCGTGGTGATTCCAATGACCTTGAACTGTTTTACGAGCCGCGATGCGACGAGAACGCCGGTGTCCCCAAGTCCAATGATGACCACTGTTTGAGCGTTTCTTCTTTGTCCTGACATTCAGTGACCTTAGGCTGCGTAGTCAACATGACATCGCGATTTTGGATTTAATGTGCACTCTGGGTGTACGCTCAAGCGTTGGACTTGTCTCTTCTAACCTAGGGGATCACGATGACTGTACGCGAGGCTTGGTTGAGCGATGTGGATGACATTGCTCCTCTGTTCAATGCTTACCGGATGTTTTACGAGCAGCCCAGTGATTTGGACGGAGCAAAGGCGTGGATTAGGGACAATATGGCCCTTAAACGCGCCACCCTTTTTGTGTGTCAGGAAAACGACGTAATGTTGGGGTTCACTCAGCTGTATCCGGCCTTCTGCTCTGTCGAGATGAAGCCCTTTTATGTCCTTTACGACGTGTACGTTGACCCAACAGCCCGACAGAGAGGGGTTGCGTCAATGTTGCTAAGACACGCTCATGAGTGGGCAAAGACACAGGGTGCCACGCGCGTCGACCTTGAAACTGCACACACCAATACAACAGCGCAGTCGGTTTACGAGGCACTGGGTTACGCACTTGATAGTGAGTTTCGTAAGTACAGTTTCGATACAGCCTCGATATGAACCGTGCAGACTGTGGGTTCAAAGTAACCAAGGTTTTCTAATAAAGAGTAGAGCAGGTGGACTTTATGTTTGAGAAAATAAGAAAAAAGAAGCCCAAGGGAAGACTGTTTCGACGTTTTTCCGCAGTAGGTGCTGCGCTAAGTCTAATACTCTCGTTTGACGCGTTCAGTGCGACCGTCGAACCGGGTGAAGAGGGACCGTCACGATTTAAAGCCATGGGCGTTGTCATACCCAGTCCAGCACCTGATCGCATGGACACAGAGGGAGACGGTCCGTTCGACCGGTTGGTGGTTGAAAACGTCATGCTGGTCAATGGTCTTGGCGCGCCCCCGCGAGGTCCGGTATCGATTGTCATCTCGGGTGATACCATCGCTCAGATTGTCAGCTATCCGCCAAAACCGGTGCCCGGAGAGCACCGAGTGGATGCCCGCGGTATGACCGCCTTACCCGGCTTCATCGACGCGCACGTCCACATTGCGAATCCCTATGAAGGGGTTGTAGGGCCTATTACACCGCCGGAGTACGTGTTTAAGCTCTGGCTGGCACACGGTATTACCACTGTTCGCGACACGGGGTCGGTCATGGGTCTTGACTGGACGGTGAGCCACGCTGCGCGCGCCGCGCGAAACGAAATCGTTGCCCCCGATATTGTCCCGTTTGCCATGTTCCCTGGGACCTCTTTGGCTCAATTTGAAATCAGTGATGAGCAGGGCGCTCGGGACTGGGTTCGTGCTGTAAAGGCGCGCGGAGCAAAGGGTGTCAAGCTAAGGGGAGGTACCGAAGAGGCGTTGGCTGCGGTCTATGACGAAGCTCAACGGCTGGGTATGGGTACGGCCAGCCACCACGATCAAAATGGTGTGTATCACATGAACGTACTCGATAGCGCGCGACTCGGGCTTGACAGCATGGAGCACTGGTACGGCCTGCCGGAAGCCATGTTTAACGATCGTACGATTCAAGATTATCCGGCGGACTACAACTACTCGGACGAGCAGTGGCGTTTTGGCGAGGCGGGTACACTGTGGAGCCAGTCAGCACAGCGCGGGACAAAGACGTGGCAGTCAACGATCGATGAGTTACTGGCGCGCGATTTTACGCTCGTCCCCACCTTCACAATCTATGAAGCAAACCGAGACGTAATGCGCGAGCGAAATGCCGAGTGGCACGAAGATTATACATTGCCCGCCCTGATGCGTTTCTTTGAGCCGGACCCGCGGTTACACGGGTCTTACCATTTTGACTGGACAACCGGCATGGAGGTGGCGTGGCGCGATAATTTTAAGCGATGGATGAGCTTTGTGAATGATTTTAAAAATGCCGGAGGGCGCGTCGCGACGGGCTCGGACTCGGGTTTTATTTATAAGGTCTTTGGTTTTGGCTATATCCGGGAACTCGAAATGTTGCAGGAGGCTGGCTTTCATCCACTTGAGGTGGTTCAGGCGGCAACGCGCAACGGAGCAGAGTTACTGGGTATGGAGGGGGACATCGGTTCTATTTCCCCGGGGAAGCGAGCCGATATTGTGCTCGTCGAGGGTAACCCGATCTCTAATTTTAAGTTGTTGTACGGCACGGGCCACATGAAACTCAATCGAGAAAAGGGTGTCATTGAGCGAGTGGGGGGCGTTTCCTACACGATAAAAGACGGCGTGGTTTACGATGCCAAAGCGCTGCTTTCGGATGTGCGTGAGATGGTTTCCGAGGCGCGCTCGGGCCGAGTGCCGTGAGACCTCGGTCATCGCATTTTTTGCTAGTTGTCTCGTCGTCGCAACGCCCTTGGCTTACAGTTTAGCGAAGGTCTTTTCTTCTCCTTCAAGCCCCAACTTATTATCGAGCTCGGCGACTTGGAGCGCGATTCGATCGCGAAGGCTTCCGCTCATACGGCGCCTCAGAATAATGGCCATAGCAGCCCCGACGGCGCCGACAACGGCAAGCGTCCCAAAGAGGTAGCGGTATCCTTCTGCCCCGGGGTACGAGTCTAAAATAAATCCCCAGAGCAGGTAGGCAAAAGAAGAGGGTGCGTACACCACAAAGGCGGCCACCGAGATCACTGAGCCGGAAAACCTCGGGGGTAGTCCCATCTCACCATAAGGGGCGAAGTAGAGTGCGCGCATAAAGAAAACAGTAAACACAAGCGGCATCAAGAGCGCCATGGCGACCCAGGCAAATGATTGCGTGATGGGGAGGAGTGCTAGCAGAGTCCCAAGAACAGCGACGACCATGAGTCCGACCTGCATACCGCCCGAGGAGCCTCCGAACAATTTGTCAGTTGCAAACCCCGCAACAAATGCCGAACTGATACGCCCAAGGGAGGTCGAGATAACCCCGAAGATCGACGCTGCGATGACCGGCAACGTGTAGCTCTCGTTGAGGTAGGTAATGTAAAACGGGAGGCTGGTGTAGGCGAAATAAATGAAGAAGCCGATAATACCTGCGAGCCATATCTCAGGCAGTGCCAGCGTGAATCTCATACCCTCAACCACCTCTTTCATCATCGTGCCCGAGGATTCACTCGATTTGAGTAAGGATTCTTTGGGCAGCCTAAACCAACAGGTGATGCCCAGTAAGACCATGACACTGCCATTAATCATGAAGGCGACCTCGAGGCCCAAAACGCTGTAGCCAAGCCACGCGTACAAGCCTAAGGTAATGGCGTTCTGAAGAAACTCTATCAGCCCACGACCACCCTCCAAAATCCCAAAGACCTTTGACTGATTGCTGTCTGATGTTGATTTTCGAACAGACGACAAAATAGCGGGCCAAAACGCGCCTTCACAGCAGATTGCCAGGACCAGCAGCAGTGAAAGCAGGACGTTGAAATCTGAAGTTTTGCCGAGAAAGAACGTCGTAATACCCCCGATAATCATCGTGACTGAAATAATCTGTTGGGGGGCATATCGATCCTGTACCCAAGACAGGAGGACGTACATGACGTTACTGGCAAATCCGTAGATCGATAAAAGCAGTCCGAATTGCGTTTTGGACACGTCCCATAATTCGAGTATTTGAGGCAGGAGCACACCTTTCATGGCCAGCAGTGCAAACGTGAACTGGGAACAAAGTGTGATCAGTACGAAATTGAGAAGCAGGCGTCGTGACGCAAATATAGGTTGGTTTTCAGTGTCGACAGTGCTGTTCATCGTGTTCGCGTTCCCGGAGGCGTGTCGCCAGACTATAACAGTGAATCAGCGGTTCGAATGTCTCTTTTATGACGGTTAGTTCGGACTATTTCGGCGCTGCACGGTTTCGAGATACCCTTTGGGCAACTGAGCTGCGCCTGCCGCGCTCCAAACAATAATAAGGGTCTTAATTCTGTGACTGAACCAACCGCTGGCGCAGTTCAACCATCGCCGCATTTGCTCTACTCGAATCGTTATCGCTATTACGTGTTGGGACTGTTAACGCTGGGTTACGTCTTTAACTTTGTCGATCGACAGGTCATGACGATTCTGATTGAACCCATCAAGACTGAATTCGGCGCAACCGATACTCAGATGGGGCTGTTGTCAGGACTGGCCTTTGCGTTGTTTTACGCGACGCTCGGTATTCCTGTGGCGCGTCTTGCAGATCGGTGGTCACGCAGAAACGTGCTCGCCATTTCGATGACAACGTGGAGTGCGGTGACCGCGCTTTGCGCAACCGCCACCGGCTTTTGGCATCTGCTCATCCTGCGCATCGGCGTTGGCGTGGGCGAGGCAGGTGGAACCCCACCCTCCCAGTCGTTACTGGCGGACTATTTTCCTCCCGAGAAGCGCGCATTTGCGCAAGGTGTTTTGGCAACAGCGCCTAACATTGGGATTCTTGTTGGGCTTTTCGGCGGTGCGTTAATCGCAGAGGCGTATGGCTGGCGGTCCGTTTTCTTGGTGTTCGGTATTCCGGGTGTGCTGTTGGCGATTGTCATTCAGTTGACGATCAAAGAGCCACCAAAAGTCATCGCGACACATGCGCGAGTCGACCAGGGATTATTTTCCGCATTGGGGCAAATCTTCAGACTGCCGTCCTTTGCGCACATTATGTTGGGTGTCGGATTCACAGGAATAGCTGGTTACGGACTCGGTGTGTGGTCTCCCAGTTTTTTGGTGAGAGTTCACGGTATGAGTCTGGTGGATGCCGGGTTGTATCTGGGATTGATTGGGGTCTTCGGCGGGGGGCTGGGAACGATTTCCAGTGGTCTCTTGGTGGACGCACTGTCACGCCGCGATGCGCGATGGCAGCTTTGGCTCCCGGCCATTGGAATTTTCATTGCACTACCGACGCAGCTTGCCTTCTTGCTTTGGCCCGTCGAGCACCGGTTGGTTTTGGGCGAGAACATTGACATCCCCTTCGCCCTGGTTTTTATGGCGTTATCGGCTGTTTTTGCAAGTTTCTGGATCGCACCGAGCTATGCCGCTGTGCAAAACTTAGTGCCGCAGTATTGGCGAACACAGGCCTCTGCGCTTATGTTGCTTGCGATTAACTTACTGGGAATGGGCTTAGGCCCCTTGCTGGTGGGTCTTTTAAGCGATGCATTGATCGGATATGGCACTGAATCTGTTCGCTACGCGCTGGCCATAGGGGTGAGCTTCAGTGTCGTGGGTGGAATCGCCTACGTCAGGGGAAGTCGCGCTTACGCTCAGGAGGTGGGTGCCGTGCGAGTCGCGACGCCTTAAAGACTGGGTGGAGTGGGAATTGATCCGAAAACAAGCTCAATGTTGAGGAAGACAGATCCGTGCGGCCAGCGGCCACCCCCGCTTGGTCAAATAAACAAAGAGCCGAGCCAGTCAGCTGACTTACTGGGAGTTGAAAATGGGTTTTTTTAGTTGGCACCGCCGGCAAACACAGTGGTGGCTTGATCAATTGGGCATGTCGCCTTATGCAGGACTTTGGTTTGCTTATTTCAAAGGTATTGCGACGGCGTTGATCGGCGTGTGGTTGCTCGAGGGCTTGTGAGTACTGTGAAAGCCCGGAGCGACGCTCCGGGCCCGTAAAAAAGCAGTTAGTCGCCTGAAGGCATGACTGCGTCTTTGACTGCCAGTAAGAAGTTAGCAACGACCATGCCGGCAATCATGATAGCGATGTTGTCAATGATCGCGTTGATGGGTGCACCAACTGCAGGTATGACGTCGAGTGAGTTGGCGAGTGTAGGCATGGCCACTGCAGCCACCGTGTACGCCATCCGACTGGCCGCATCGGCCATTGGACTCATGAAGCCACTGACCAGCCCCAATGCCACGAGAATTAGTGCTGAGTAAGCAGCAACTTGACCGACAAAGACGGCAGCAATCGCAACGACAACACCCAAGGCTGTTAAAATTTGGTTCGTATTCATAGTTATTATCCTTATTGTGACTAAGTTTTTACTGCGCTCACCCTGCCCCAGTACGACCGACCCTTTAGGCACAACAGGTTAGACAGCCCACCCACACTACCAATAAGTGGCGCAAATAAGGATGGTTTAACGAAAAAAAGTCTAATTTGTCGCAATTCTCAAGGTCGACGCTTCGTGGCTTTCCATGTGCCACCGTACTGATAATGCGTTGCGGCTTCTCTTTTAAGGCGCATCAAACAAGGCTCGCATCTAAATTCCCAAGGGTCAGCCTTAGCGCCGCGACAACGGTATAAAGTGTCTGACAGTGACTGACAGCTCGAGCAGGCTTTTAGCTTTAGTACCTTCTTAATCACCACAATTCCTTTACTGTCGTGTGAATTTACTCTCAGCGATGCTGACGCTGACTGTGTGCTTATTGTGTGATCGCCATTGTCAGGGCGAAGCTGACGATGATTTTACGTCTTAAACACGTTCAAATGTGCTCAGCTTCACGCCTTTCGGCGGTGCCATGCTGCGGAGTTGGTGTAATATAAGCAACAGGGCTCGATGAAAGTCGGGGACGTGCTTAAGTTGCGAGAAACGCCCAACATGGTTGATAAAACGGACGCCCACATTATTCCCGTCGTAAACGTAGGCAGTGGCGAAAAATTTGTCACGGCTTCGGGTGTACATGCGATTAAAGACGGTATCAAGTCGGCTAAAGAGACAGCGCCGCGCGCGAAAAAGCCCGACTTCCTTCGAATGAGAGTCCGTCACTCGCCCAAGTATGAGTCGGTGAAGGACATCGTAAAGCAGCATCGCCTAGCCACGGTCTGTGAAGAAGCAAAATGCCCCAACATCAGTGAGTGTTGGAGTGCAGGGACAGCCACGATCATGCTCATGGGAGACGTGTGTACCCGCGCCTGCCGATTCTGCTCAGTGAATACCGGAAATCCAAAAGGGTGGCTCGACGCAGAGGAGCCTGTTAACACAGCAAAAGCCGTGGCATTAATGGGGTTGTCTTACGTGGTATTGACCTCAGTCAATCGGGACGATTTGCCGGATGGTGGAGCGGGTCATTACGCGCAAACAGTGACGGAGGTAAAGCGACTGAATCCGCAGACGGGTGTCGAGGCCTTAACGCCCGATTTTTTGGGGCTCGAGTCGGCGATTGATGTGCTACTGGCGTCTGGTATCGATGTTTTTGCCCAAAATATAGAAACGGTTAAGCGCCTTACTCATCCGGTACGAGACCCGCGAGCAGGTTACCAACAAACACTCAACGTATTGAAGTACGCAGCCGCGTCATCAGACGTTATTACGAAAACATCGTTGATGCTTGGGCTTGGGGAAACCGACGATGAACTTCTGAGTTGCATGGACGATTTACGTGACGCCGACGTTGATGTGCTTACGCTGGGTCAATATTTGCAACCCACGCCGAACCATTTGCCGGTTGCGCGCTTTGTTACCCCTGAAGACTTTGAGCGATATCGCGAGTACGGGCTGGCAAAGGGTTTTAAAGAAGTGGTGTCGGGCGTCTTTGTGCGGTCGAGCTACCGTGCCGAAAGAGTTCTGGAATTTAATAATGTTGGTTTGCAAGCGCCTTAGGAGTCTGGCTTGAGTCAGCACAAACTCCTTTACATCACGTCGGTGGATACGCAACAGGACAACGCAACGTTGCGCGTTCCGACGCAAGCGCTACTGAGTGCGCTTTCTCGAGACTTCGAGATCTCGCTGGCGGTCGTTGGACCTGTGAGTCAAACGGCGCTTAATGAACTTCGAGTTAAGCTCGGGATCACGCGGGTAACAGGCGGCTTCGAGCGCGGTTTGGAAGAGCGAGCGGTGGGCGGCGCGCTAAAGTCTGTCTTTGAGTCGAGTGGTCTTGAGCCTTACGTCAACGGTCGACTAAAGGCGGCCATTCAGCGTCGGGCTGCCGACTTTGAATCGGTGGTGCTCGACAGTTTAGAGGCAACGCCCTATATGCCCCTCGGGATTCCGGGGAAAACGATTTACTTCGCGCAGGAAATAGCCTCTGAAGCGGGTCGAATTGGACGCGGCTTTTTGGGTGGGCGACGCATTAAGCGTGTCAAAGATATGGAATTCGACGCCCTGTCACGTTGTGACCGGGTATTCTCAGTGCCGGCGACAGCAAACCAAGTATTAGCCTTGGGTTTACCGCTTGGTAAGTTGCTCGACGAGACAACACAGCCCAGTGCAGCAAGGCCGACGATCTCGGTTGCTGAGTTTTCAGCAACGCGAATGCGCATTGGCTATGTTGGCTATTTGGGTAATGAACAAAAT
>DGPO01000099.1:0-2362 GCA_002390485.1 Halieaceae bacterium UBA4438
AGTTTGTGAAAGCATGACTGATAGCGACACCGACAGAGGAAGTGTGTTGTGAGTGACGATGTAGAAGTAGAAGCAACGACAGCGAAGAAGGGATTGAGCCCCCTTGTGGCCGCGTTAATCGGGGGTCTTAGCCTGGTCATTGGTTACGGCGCCGGTGCGTTGACCGGTGGACCGGTATTGGCGATGGTCGGCTTAGGTGAAGAAGCGCCGGTCGAGGAGATGGTTGCTGCTGACCCGGTAGAGGACACAGGTGTTAAGGCGGCAGACCTCTTCCAACCAATGGACGGCGTATTCGACCCTGAAAAGAAGCGTTTCTACGCTGAAGTAGGCGAGCTCTTGATTGGCTTGCAACATCGGGGCGCGACACGACATTTACAGCTCACCGTGCAGCTGGTGGGGCACGATCAAAAATATATGAAGTCGGTTGAAAACGATGTGCCCGCGATTCGAAACGGGTTACTGGTCTTTTTAAATCAGCAAGAATTTAGCCGGGTGAACACGTACGAGGGACGAGAGTCACTCAGACGCGAAACCCTTGTCAGAGTGAACGAAATTATTGGAGCGACGGCAGAGAGCCGTGTCGCCGATGTTTATTTCACCTCATACATTACTCAATAGGAAAAGGCGTGTCTGAAGAAACCGACAATGATGCGATTCTCACTGATGAGGAAATCGAGGCGCTCGTTGAGCACGCCGAGGACGGTGGGTTTGACGACGGTCAGTTTCGTATTCATGACTTCAGCGCGGGGGAGTCGCTAACGCTTTCCAAATGGGTTGAGTTAGAGGGTCTTCATCGAAACCATGCCGAAGCGATTCAGAAATCATTTGCTGCCGCGTTTGATCTTGAACTTAACGTCGAGCCCCAGCCCTCAGTCTACGCCACTGCTGAAGACTTACTGACAGGCTTTCCACATCGGTTGTGCCTTGTCAGTACACGCATTGGCCCGTTTGACGACGAGTGCCACTTACTAATACCGGGTGAAAGCCTGACCTTTTTGGTCAACCAGTACTTTGGCGGTGGCTCGGTCACACCCCCTAAGCTTAAGACCAAAGTCACCCCGTCAGAGCAACGCATTGGTGAGCGTGTGGCCCGCGAATTTTTGCGCACCATGGCCGAGATCTGGGTTGATCGACTGCCCCTTCAAATGAGCGATTTATACGTCGATGTCACGCCCGATCGATTTTCACTGATCCCTGCTGATACGGGCTTTGCGGTCTTTGGTTTTGAGATGGCGCTGGGTGACGAGCACAAAAGTGCAATCAAACTTCTGGTCCCTTTTGACGAGTTAGAAGCGCAGAGTGCTGCGTTCATTCCGCGCAAAAAGGAACTGCCTCCGTCTGCAGACTCTGCGACCTGGGAGCCACAGTTAAGAGCGACTTTGCCGGACGTCTCAGTGGAGGTCAGCGGCTCGATTGACGCCATAGAAACAACGATTAAGAGCCTGTTGGCAATGAAGGTCGGTATGACCATTCCGATAGAAGAGCCGGACAGCATGTCGCTGGTGCTCAACGGTCGAGCCGTCGCACACGGTCGATACGGAGCCCACGACGGACTCAAGGCCATGCAATTTACGAATTTTAAGGAGCGCGAACGATGAGTGAAGAAGAGACAACCGCAGTACCGCCAGAGCTCGAGGATGCACCATCGGGTGCGGTCGGCGATATTGATCTGGACATGTTAATGGACGTCCCGGTCACCATGACCGTCGAAGTCGGTCGCAAGAGTCTGGCGATTAAGGAGCTGTTATCGCTTACTCCTGGCAGCGTTGTGTCTTTTGATCGCAGTGTGACCGAGCCCATGGATATTATGATTAACGGCACGCTCGTTGCTCGCGGTGAAGTCGTTTCAGCCGACGGAAAATTTGGACTGCGTCTTGTTGACGTGGTGAGTCCAAAAGAGCGTCTGGAGCAGCTGGGCTAATCATGCGTATTTTGGCCTCACTTCTTTTGTTTGTTACCTCTTCTGCGCTCGCGCAGGAGACGGCGCCAGCGGTCGCACCGAGCAGCCTGTTTACCGGGGACTACTTACTGCAAGTCGTCGGTTCATTCGTTGTCGTCATTTTGCTGCTTGTCGGCGTTCTCGTCATGTTGCGCCGCTTTAACGGCGTCAGTGGCCAGATGAGTGGCAATATGCGCGTGCTCTCAAGTGTTGGCGTTGGCCAGCGCGAGCGGGCGGTTCTTCTCCAGGTGGGTGATCAGCAGATATTAGTCGGCGTGGGGCCCGGTAACGTTCGCAAGATTCACGTCTTTGACGAGCCGGTTGTTGACCCAAAAGAGACGAGCACACCGAACTTTTCAGCGGTTTGGAAAGTCGCCATGGGCAAGTCAGAGGCCTCGTCATGAAGCGTCTACTTTGGCTTCT
>DGPO01000099.1:2410-3200 GCA_002390485.1 Halieaceae bacterium UBA4438
CCGAGTCTTGCATCGGCTCAGATGATTCCCCTGGTCACCTCGACCCCCATGGCCAATGGCGAGACCGAGTACGCCCTGGGTATTCAGATTTTAATGGTCATGACTGTGCTGACGCTGTTGCCAGCCATGCTCATCACCATGACGGCGTTCACGCGAATCCTGATTGTGCTCGCTATTTTACGACAGGCGCTTGGCACGGCACAGACGCCGTCGAACCAGATTATTTTGGGTCTCGCGCTGTTCTTAACCTTGTTCATTATGTCCCCGGTGATTGATTTAGTCTGGGCCGACGCCTTAAGTCCTTTTCTTGACGGCAATATGGCGTTTGATGAAGCACTGAACGTTGCGCAAGTGCCGCTTCGGGAGTTCATGTTTGCCCAGACGCGCGAGTCTGACTTGGCGATGTTTGCAGAGCTTGGCGGCTACGGCGCGTTTGGTTCACGTGAAGACGTGCCCCTGTTTGTGCTACTGCCGTCGTTTCTGACCAGTGAACTCAAGACGGCCTTTCAGATTGGATTTTTACTGTTTGTGCCTTTTTTGGTGATCGATCTGGTGGTTGCTGCCGTCTTGATGTCCATGGGCATGATGATGCTGTCCCCGATTATTATTTCGCTGCCCTTCAAGCTCATGTTGTTTGTTCTTATCGACGGCTGGTCGCTGATTAGCGCAACGCTTGTCAGTAGTTTTGCGGTGTAACTGAAATGGGACCTGAAACTGTTCTCGATATTGGCCGTCAGGCCCTCTGGCTCGCAGTATTGCTGGCCGGTCCCATGCTCGGTGCCGCGCTTGC
>DGPO01000079.1:0-1026 GCA_002390485.1 Halieaceae bacterium UBA4438
TTCTTGAAGCGGCTACAAACAACTGATCCAGACAACTACTCTAAAAACGTTGAAATTTGATCTAGCGGCTTTTTGACAGTAGCCGCTCTGGGGACCTTCGCGTCTTCCGCCGGATGGCCCACCACCAGTAACATCGTGGCTCTCTCGTTTACAGGACGACCTAATATTTTGCCCAGAAACTTCATGGGGTTGGGCGTATGGGTCAACGTTGCTAAGCCCACATTGTGCAAGGCCGTGATTAAAAGGCCCGTCGCAATGCCGACCGACTCAGGCACGTAATAGTTCTTCTGCTTGTGACCTAACGGGTCAAGGCTGTACCGCTCAGCAAAGACTGCAATGAGCCAAGGCGCTGTCTCTAAAAAAGGTTTTTGCGCGTCAGTGCCAAGTCCTTGTAAGTCCTCTAGCCATTGCTCACCGGCTTTCCCATCGTAGAACGCCCGCTCCTCAGCTTCTGCTGCCAGACGAATTTGGTGCTTAATTTGCGGGTCACTCACACAGACAAAGTGCCAAGGCTGGTGATTAGCTCCGGAGGGTGCGGAGCCTGCCGTGAGAATACAGGCTTCGATAATATCTCGTGAAATGGACTCGCTAGAGAAGTGTCGAACCGTTCGACGACGCGAGACAAACTCATAGTGTTGTGTCGCACAACGCAGCATTTCCTCAGGATCTAATGGGTCAGGGGGAGACAGCGGAATGGGGTCGTAGTCGTATTTCATGATTGGCGAGTGTCAGTGATTAGCCTATTCACTTTAACACCCTCAATCGACTACCGAGCACCTTCACACCCGCGAAAAACTTGAAATTGAGCATGGCCCGTACCATGCTTCTTCTACTTTCGTAGAATCTGGGGAACCCAATGTCCACACCTGTTACTTGGCGTATCAGTGATGTCCTAAAAACCGCAAAGGATAAACAGATCGGTTTTAAGGCCAGTTATTTCATGGCGTTCGTCGCTTATATGGCAATATCGATCGTGGTGGAACTTGCCCGTGACGCGCTGTTTGGCGCTTCGGCTGATGGCGCTGT
>DGPO01000079.1:1048-2308 GCA_002390485.1 Halieaceae bacterium UBA4438
CGTGCTTCCGGCCGTGACACGCCGGTCCGTACGCTTTGGGAGCCCTACACAATGGCTATCCCGTTACTGATCATGTTTATCTTAATGGGGGTGCTGATTGTCGGGGGCTTAGTACTGCTGATACTGCCTGGGATCTACCTGGCAATCGCCTACTCATTTGCCCCCTACCTCATTATTGAAAAAGGCATGGGTGTTTGGGAGTCACTAGAGACATCGCGCAAGGCGATCACACAGTATTGGTGGCGCTACTTCGGTTTAATGCTCGTAAGCGCCCTACTCATCATCGCCGGAATCATCCCGCTGTTTATTGGGCTGATCTGGGTGTTGCCCATCGTTACCATTGCGGCAGGTGAAGTCTTTGTTGAGACCTTTAATGAGCCAACGACAAAGAACATCGAAGGGTCTCAAGAGGCGTCTGGGACCGACTGAGGAGGACGGCCTCGGTTATCAACCAATGTGGCCTGAAACTGGAGAAAAGGCGCTAATACGTTATGAACTGTGTCGTGCCACTGTGTGGCGCGATTTTGGGTGATCAACATCAACGATGCGGCACCTCTGCCAGAGGCGCGACGTCTTTAAAATCGCTTAACCCAGCGACTTTGACTGATACGTCAGTGCGATTTTTTGAATAGCGATCATGTAAGCGGCCAGTCGAAGGTCTTCAACGCGCTCATCCTCATGCCACCTTTCCCTCATCCCCTGTAGCGCTTCGCGCATGGTGTCGTCCAAACCCGACCGCACTAACTCAAGCTCGTCCGCTCCTTTGACATAATTGGCCTTAAAGCTGTCGGTGGGAGACCACTTATCTGCGCCGATCAACCCGCTCAAGCGTTCAAGTTCCGATAGCATGAGGGTCTGCGTTGTCTCCTGCGCTCGACGCTCCATCCGCCCAAAACGGATGTGAGATAGGTTTTTCACCCACTCGAAATAAGAGACGGTTACACCACCTGCATTGGCGTATAGGTCCGGGATAACCACGACACCGCGCTGTCGTAATATGTCATCAGCCGCCGCGGTGATCGGGCCATTTGCCGCCTCAATGATTAACGTTGCTTTAATGCTCGCCGCATTCTTATGATGAATAACACCTTCTAAGGCCGCTGGAATCAGCAAGTCACAGTCGGACTCTAGGACCGATGCACCGTCCGTCGTAAAGGCCACATTGGGAAACCCCTTCACACCACCCGTTTTCTCAATCCAGTCCTTTACCGCCAGCACGTCCAATCCCGCTTCGCTGACAATGGCGCCGTCTCGCTCGAT
>DGPO01000079.1:2482-3214 GCA_002390485.1 Halieaceae bacterium UBA4438
CGGGCTTACCCGTCACACACGCCAATGCGTCCATCTCGGTTGGGTGTAATCGCTGATACTCATCCGCGATCCAAGCCATCTCACGAGCTGACGTACCCATATCGGGTGCCGGGACATTCTGACTCGGGTGAATCAAGTCGCGCTTAATCAGCTCATAGGCAAATCGACGGGTTATCTGCTCTATTTCGCGGTCATCGTATTCATTCGGATTGATGCACAGACCCCCTTTTGAACCACCAAATGGGACGTCGACCACGGCGCTCTTGTAGGTCATCAACGCAGCAAGGGCCTCTACCTCGTCCTGATTAACGGCCAGTGAGTAACGAATCCCCCCTTTTACCGGAGTGATGTGATCGGAGTGAACAGAGCGATAGCCGGTAAAGACATGAATTCGCTCGCGTAGCCGCACCGGAAATCGGACAGTGTAAGTCGCATTACAGGTCCGAATTTGCTGAGCCAGACCGGGAGGCAGGTCAAGCAGATTAACCGCCCGCAGAAATTGCCGATCAACGTTCGCTGTAAAACTTAAATCATGGGAAGACATCGTAGAACTATCACTCAGTTTTAAATCGCGGCGCGCTTATCGCGATAGTACCACCTCACCAGTCCCGCATTAGGTTATTTCAAATGGCATCCACACGCGCACCTTGGGCTTTCAAAATCGGCTTCATCTGCCGGTAAGCCTCCGGTGTACGGACCAATGGGATTCGCGGGTACAGATGATGAATAACG
>DGPO01000023.1:0-2242 GCA_002390485.1 Halieaceae bacterium UBA4438
GGCTCGGGTGCTGGTGTCGGCTGGGTCCGAAGCGCATCAGCGACCCCAAGAAATTCCTCAAGCTGACTCTCTGCCTCTCCTAACTCAATACCTCGCTCTTGAAGGTCGAATAAAATTCGGGCTAAACGTACAAATCCGTGACCGTTATTTCCGGGGTCACCGCCTGCACCAGGGGCTTCTAAGGAATCAAGAATGTCAGCGCCAGACGCAAGGGCCTCAAGAACGGCAGCCACAGTCTCATCGGTCAACTCGGCTTCTAGGGGTGAGACACCCAACCCAAATAGTTCCTCGTTGATGAGAAGCTCGGTGTTTTCTTGAACAACAAAAGCAGTTTCGTCTGCCGGTTGTATTTCGAGTGAAGCACTCGTCGCCGTGATAACAACGTCACCCGGTTGAACCTCGTCCCCTACCTTCAACGCACGCGACGTTCCATCCGAAAACCGGATGGTCGCATTACCCACTAGTGCAGTGACCGTGCCTATCATGCAGTACGTCTTAACCGAGCGTTATTTTCACCGCTGTACAGTCCCACGAAAGCGTTCGGCTCAATAGGGACCAAAGGGCAGACTTTTAAGGGACATGATGAGTCCATCAACCTGTCCCACCGCGCATAAGCAAGGCCAATTGCACCCTATCTCGGACACCTAGTTTCTGAAAAACAGTAGTTAATCGTGCCTTTACAGTGCGCTCAGAAATATTAAGCCGCTCTGCAATCTCGCGATTACTCAGCCCATTGGATACTGATTGGGCGACCTGACGCTCACGCTTGGTCAAGTCATCAAAGGACACCTCAGGCTGATCGGACATCTGTGACAACAAGCCGCCGGCACCAGACATGAACCGACGCATCAAAGACGCTGGGAGCCAAAAACCGCCGTTCTTTACAGTAGTTTCGACAAGTTTGAGCTGCGTCGTCGCAGCTGCAACATGACAATAGCCCCGAGCACCGCGACCCAAAAATGCAAAGGCCTCCTCGTCATTGGGCACAGACACCAGGCAGACAATTGGCGCCGAATCATCGGCAACCACTATTCGGTCGAGCATCAACACGGCTTTATCAAAATCTAGCGTCGAGAAATCCAACCAGTAAGTAACCGAAGCACTAATGCGCTGCCCCCGCAGAGAAGAGCGAAGCACCAACGGCTCGAGCGCTTCGATCCAGCGAGCCGAGGGCTCCGGCGACAGGGTTAGCATGGTATTAAACATTACCGCTCCGATAATGCCCGCTGCTGCGCACGAAGGACCGGCTTCATGAGATAAGACAAGACGGTCTTTCGGCCTGTAAGAATATCGACGTCAACGGTCATACCGGGAATAATCGGCTGATCAGGACCAAAATCGACTTCGCGTGTTCTGACGGTGACCTCGTAGTAAGGCTCATCATTACTGTCGAGGATCGTATCCGCACCAATCTGCTCAATGACGCCTTCCATGCCACCGTAAACGACAAAATCATACGCCGTGAGTTTGACGTTTGCCTCTTGTCCCGGGGCTAAAAAGGCGATGTCCTTGGGTTTAATTTTCACCTCGAGTAACAACGTGTCATCGGCAGGTATCAGTTCAACAATATCTCTGCCTGGGAGCACAACACCGCCGACCGTATTGTAGTGAAGCTGCTTAATGGTGCCTGTGACCGGGGCAACCACGTCCGTCTGATTAACGCGATCACTGAGTCCTTCACCGGCCTGTGAGCGTGATGCAATTTGTGTATACGTTTCGGCAAGCTTCTCGCGCGTCTGATTGAGAAACTCCAGTCGAACTGTCTCTATCTTACTGGTCGCCTCTTGAACAGCCGCTTCCGACCGACGAATACCCGCTCGGACCTGGCGCAGTTCACCCGTGGCTCGATTGACCTCTCTTTCCAATCGAAAGATTTCAACTTGGGACGCCGCACCTGATGCAACCAGGGGTCGTGTAACGTTGAGCTCATTTCGTGCAAGCGAAGACTCTTTAACCAACTGATCCCGCTTCGCTTCGAGCTCGATCAACTCTTCTTCACGTTGCCGCTTTTGTCGAATCGCAATCAGCTTTAGCGTCTCGAGCTCTTCTTTACTCGTTTCAAAAAGTTCAAGCTCCTCGGCAAACACTTGCGGGGAAAGGCTCACCATGGCTGGATCGGGTAAAAACTCACGACCCGACGCTAATGCATCCAGCCGCAGCGCTCTAATCTTCAGCCCCCGAAGTTCGGCCTGATTTTCACCCAACGACGCCTCTGATCGTGTTCGATCTAAACTTAAAAGCA
>DGPO01000023.1:2281-17684 GCA_002390485.1 Halieaceae bacterium UBA4438
CCGTCTTGAGAACCAATAATTTGAACTTGGCTCGAGGGAATAACCTTGCCCGTGCCTCGCGTGACAGTGTCCACACCCGCTAGCGCACTCCACACAATCAAAAGGCTGATTGATATCAGAACAGCGTAGAGTAATTTTCGAGCCCGTGTGGGCTCCTGCTCGATAATGGCTTCCTCAGAAAGCTCGCTCCAGTCCCGTTGCGCACGCGTCTCGCTCGATTGATCGTTAGGCATCTGCCCTCCCAATCTTTCCTTCCCGAAGCGCCGCGATTACAGCATCGCGCTTGCCGTCGGCAACCACTTTGCCAGAGTCCACAACAAGAATACGGTCCGCCAATGCCAGCAAAGAGTTGCGGTGCGTAATCACAATCAGCGTGCGTCCTTCGATATAGGTTTTTAGGTTCTCAATAATTGCGCGCTCGGTACTTTGATCGGTTCCACCCGTGGGTTCGTCCATAATGAGAATGGAGGGTTCAGTGACCAATGCCCTTGCCACCGCAATGCATTTTCTCTGACCGCCTGACACTGAGTCTCCCCGCTCTGATATCGGCATATCAAAACCCAAGGGGTGCCGGTTGACCCAGTCTGCAATTCCGGCGCGCTCTACGGCTTTTATCAGTTGTGCGTCAGTAATAGCGGGCCGGGCCAGTGCAATATTATCGCGAAGAGAACCTGTAAATAGCGTCACGTCTTGAGGGATATAGCCTACCGCGCCTCTGTATTCACGTGGGTCAAGTTGCCTGATGTCGACGCCATCTACTCGAATCTCGCCGTCAGTGGCCTCGAACAATCCGAGTGCCAGCTTCGCTATAGTCGATTTACCCGAGCCCACGCGCCCAAGCACCGCAATATGCTCACCCGCCCTGAGCTTAAACGAGGTTTGATTCAGCGAATTTATTCCCGCGCTGGGATACTCAAAACTAACATTTTTAAACTCGAACGATCCCTGAAACCTGTCTCGGGATATAAACGCCTTTTCGTCCTTGTATTCGCTTGGCGTTGCAAACAAAGCATCGAGCGACTTCATGGCCACCTCGGCATTTTGGAACTGAGCTAACAACGATCCAAGCTTTGCAAAGGGACTGACGGCTCGCGTCGACAGCATCATGCACGCGATCAACCCGCCCATACTCAGCGCGCCGTCCGAGATCAGATAAACACCGACGACAATGACCGACAGCTGGACAAACCGCTGAACGGTAGAGCTACTCTGTGTCAGTTTAAGGTTAAGGCTTCTGGAGCGCAGGTTTTGACTGGCCAAAAATCGAGTGGCGTCCTCCCACTGACGCTGCATGACCGACTCAGCGCCCATGGCTTTAAGCGTCTCAAGTCCTGACAGCGATTCTATGAGGGTTGAGTTTCGCTGAGCGCCTGCGGCGTAGCTTGTTTCCGTCAGCTTTTCCAAGCGCGGCCTCACAAACAGTGTGATGCTGAGCAACACAGCCAATCCAACCAAAATCGGCAACACCATCGTTGGCGATATCCAAGCAATAACGAGCAAGAAAATAAGCGCGAACGGAATATCAATAAGGCCAGTCAAAGTGGCCGACGTTGTAAAATCTCTAAGAAACTCAAAAGAACGAAGGTTCGATGCAAATGAGCCGACGGAGGCAGGCTTAAACTCTAAGCGCATCCCAAGCGTCTTTTCCAAAATGCTGGCCGACAGTGTGATATCGATTCGTCGTGCCGCGTAGTCAAGAAAGTAGCCTCTTACAATACGTAAGATCAGATCGGCAATGAGCGCGACGAAAACACCAAAGGCGAGAACCCAAAGCGTTTCAAACGCGGCATTGGGGACGACTCGGTCGTAGACGTTCATCGTAAAAATAGGGACCGACAAGGCCAAAATATTGACGAAGAACGACGCGACTAGAACGTCACGATAAAGTGTTTTATGTTCTGCCATGACCGACCAGAACCAGTGCTCCTTGTGAACACCCAGCCCGCCGAGAGACGATTCAAGTAACCGAAATTTTGGCCGCACTAACAGGACGGTACCCGTCGCAATGGCGGTCAGTTCTGCTGTTGATATGAGCCTCGTAACCTCACCGTGCTGCGGCTCATACAATGTGACAAGACCTTCAGCATCGATAGATTCAATGACGCCACATCGGTTTCCCGCTAAGAGTATTAACGCGGGCAAGAAATCCTCGCCAAGTGCCTCGACATCAAGCGTTTGCAGCCGCGCACGCAGACCTGCTCGCTTCGCAGCTCGGGTCAAAAGATCGGGGGTGAACTCATCGAGGCTCGTTGGCAGTCCAGTAGTCAGTGATTGAAGTGTCGCAGGGGCCCGATGGTGGTGTGCTATGCGCTTCAAACACGTCACAAGCGCCGCACCCGGACTCATTAAAGAGCCGGATTCAATCTCGCTGGCACTACGTTCATTCTCCACACTGATCCCCACCAAAAAAAACGCGCCGAAGCGTGTTGTGCTCGAAACCGCTCTCCCTTGCGTTCGGTGCCGGGCCTCACCCAGAGGTCACTTTTTAAAACCAGCCCCGAACATGTAAGTGACGGCGTCGTGCTGAGTAGCTTGTCTGTTAATTATCTATGAAATCGCCCACCCGAACCGGCTAGTTCGAACCTAAACTGTGATGCGGTTAACACTTTGTCATACTCAATCGCGATATATAGCCTCGCTTACCAAAGTAAATAGCGAGACCGGCCGTCAACACCACACTACTGACGCCATTTTTTTGACGCAAGCGAAAACGCCCCCGCGTGTCACAGATCACGATCTAAACGTGATCCAATCAACCCGATAATGGAAATAGCTAACGGAACGCTAGCGCGCGGAGGGTGCAGTCTCCGTGCGCTTACAATGCACCCAGTAGAGCACAGTGGTCAACAAAACGACCGCACCGCTTTGGTGTCCCGCGGCAATCGTGACATTTACATACGAGAGTACGGTACCGATACCAAGTACAATCTGCAGTGTCACTGCAGCCATCATTAAGACACTCGCGATGCGCACCCTGAGATCGTGCGACCGAAGTACACCGTGAAGCGCGGCAGAGATCACAATCAAACCCGTCGCATAGGCCAGCATTCGATGATTGAAGTGAATGGTCGTGACCTGCTCAAAGACTGATAGCAAGCCGTCTCTATAAAGGGCTGGAGGAATAAACGAATCCCCCATCAGCGGCCAGGTTGGAAAAGACAGCCCAGCATTTGTACCTGCGACAAATCCGCCACTCAAAATCATGAGATAGACCAGAGGAACAAGGCTCAGCGCCACTGACGCATGACCCATACGGATTATCCGCTCCGGCGAGAACAGACCGATCGTGAGCCACACGATATAGCCGTAAATAGCGATTGCCAGTCCCAAGTGTGCGGTCAGGCGGTACTGAGAGACATCCGGGCGATCGACGAGTCCACTTTGAACCATATACCAACCCATCAACCCCTGGCATCCACCCAGTATCAACAGCGCAAAAAGGTGTGGTTTGAGCCGCGGGTGAACTTTCCCCATCCAGAGAAAAGCCATCAAGGGGAAGAAAAAGAGCAGGCCGATGAAACGCCCCAACATTCGGTGCAGGTACTCGAACCAAAAAATCTGCTTAAATTCGTCGAGCGACATTCCTGTGTTAATCAACTGGTACTCGGGGAACAGCTTGTACTGCTCAAAGAGGTAAACCCAATCGGCCGTCGATAACGGAGGGACGACACCCATAATCGGCTGCCAGTCGACCATCGACAGTCCCGACTCCGTCAGCCGAGTAATCCCGCCCAGTAAAATCATCCCGAAAATGGTGACAGCACAAACCAGCAACCAGCGGCCAATCAGCTTGTCGTCTTGATATCTCGTTACTTCAGTCATTTTTGTCCCCCAAAGACACAGACAGTTTAACAAAATCAAGAAGCAGTTCGTTGTCTGGAGTAGACTTCGCAACAAATTAAGGAGTACCCCATTATGTCGTTGCTGCGTTTAAGCGGCGCCGAGTTACATTTCGGCACCCAAGTCTTGTTGGATAAGCTCGACCTCACTGTCTCAAAAGGCGAGCGTCTCGGCTTACTCGGCCGAAATGGTGTGGGTAAAACCACGCTTTTTCGCGTGCTGACCGGAGAACAAGGTCTCGACGACGGCGAGCGTTGGATTGACCCCTCGCTTAAAATGGCGCGACTGGAGCAGGAACTTCCGCTGGAGGGCGACACCTCCGTCTTCGACTGGGTCGCCGGCGGCCTCGATCAAGCCGGTGAACTCTTGATTCAGTACAGCAGCCTGTTGGGGGCTGAAAGCAACGCCGATTTAGCCAAGATGGCGAATATCCAAGAAGCGCTAGACGCCTGCGATGGATGGACACTCCAAAATCGCGTGGAAACCACACTGACTCAACTGGGTCTCAATGGCTCGCAACTTCTCAAGGATTTATCGGGAGGGTGGCGCCGGCGCGTAGCGCTGGGGCGAGCCCTGGTGTCTGAACCCGATCTCCTGCTGCTGGATGAGCCAACCAACCACCTCGACATACCCACGATTGTCTGGCTTGAGCAACAACTTAAAAACTTTAGTGGCGCCATTATCCTGATTACCCACGATAGGCGGTTCTTACAAGCCATAGCCAATCGGATCGGTGAGCTCGATCGCGGTCAGCTCACAATCTGGGAAGGGACCTACCAAGACTTTCTGAAGCATCGCGCTGAGCAGCTGGCAGCCGAGGCGACTGCCAACGCCTTGTTTGACAAAAAGCTGGCGCAAGAGGAAGTGTGGATCCGGCAGGGCATCAAGGCACGCCGAACACGCAATGAGGGTCGGGTGAGACGGCTGGAAGCGATGCGAGAGGACCGCGCCTCGCGGCGAAGTCAGGCGGGGAAAGCCAACATCACTATCGAGAGTGCATCGCGATCGGGAAAGCTCGTTGCCGAAGTCGAAAAAGCGGGCGTCCGTTTTGGCGATCACACTGTGATTCAAAATGTAAATACCATTATTCAGCGTGGTGATCGGATCGGTATTGTCGGTCGCAATGGTGCGGGTAAAACGACGCTCATAAAAATGATACTGGGAGAGCTGGAGCCGAGTTTTGGACAGGTTAAGACCGGCTCAAAGCTGCAGGTCGCTTATTCAGACCAACTCCGCGGACACCTTGACCCGGAGGGCACGCTCATTGACAACATTTGTGGTGGCCAAGAGTTCATCGAAATTGAGGGCAAAAAACGTCACGCAATTGGCTACCTTGGCGACTTCTTATTTTCGCCTGATCGCGTTCGTGCGCCCACAAAAGTCCTTTCTGGCGGCGAACGAAACCGCGCTATATTGGCAAAATTATTCACGCAGCCCGCCAACCTTCTGGTGCTCGATGAGCCGACGAACGACCTGGATATAGAAACGCTGGAACTGCTCGAGGAAGTGCTGCTTGAGTTTTCGGGTACAGTCATCTTGGTCAGTCACGACCGAGACTTTATGGACCGCGTAGTCACCAGTCTTTTGGTGATTGACGAGCAAGGTCATGTCGAAGAACAAGCCGGTAATTTTTCAGATTGGGAGGCTCGCGGGGGCGCTTTACTGAGCACCGTTGATGAAAGTCGACTCGCAGCAAAGGCTGTAAAAACCAGTGTTCCCGCAGCTGTTTTAGCGTCTGAGGGGAAGGCTCAGGTAAAAAAGAAGTTAAATTATAAAGAGCAGCGAGAACTCGACACCCTGCCCGACCTAATCGCCGGTCTTGAGACGCAACAAGCCACGCTCGAGGAAGCAACAAGTAGCGCTGATTTTTACGCTCAAGATCAAGCGCAGGTCAAAGCAGTATTAGCCGAGCTTACCCGCGTCAGCGAATCGCTCGACGCGGCGCTCGACCGACTCGTAGCACTCGAGGACTAGTACCAAAACGTGGATTAAAGCGCCGAGGCGACTGCAGCCACCACCTTGTCCATGTTGTCAGCATTCAGCGCCGCAACATTAATTCGTGACGAGTCGAGCATGTAAAGACCATGTGTCTGTCGCAAGCCTTTTGCCTGCTCCACAGACAGTCCGAGAAAGGAGAACATTCCCTTCTCACCGGCAATAAAGGAGAAGTCCTGATCGGTTTTCGCCGATAGCTTCTCCGAAAGCTGTCGGCGCAGTGAAATCATACGTCCGCAAACATGTTCAAGCTCCCGCTCCCAAGACGATCGCAGTTCGGGATCACTCAAAACACGTCCGGCTAGCAGCGCCCCATGAGCGGGCGGCATGGAGTAGACGCGCCGCGCCGCGCCCAAGCCGTGACTCTGAGTCGCAGCGGCACTCTGAGTATCACGCCCAAAAAAGAGCGCAACGCCCGTTCTCTCGCGATAAAGACCCAAATTTTTGGAGCAGGAAGCCGCAACAATGAGTTCACCCAGACGGCTCGCCATGAGGCGCAACCCCTGGACATCCTCGACTAAACCCGAACCCATTCCTTGATACGCAAGATCAATCAGCACCGTAAAACCCTGTTCGAGTGCCATGTCCGCAAGGATGGACCATTGTTCAAGCGTCAGATCCGCACCGCATGGATTGTGGCAACAGCCGTGTAGCAGAACGACGTCGTCACTTTTTGCTGATTTCAAATCGTTAACCATCTGCTCAAAGTCAACGCCGTGAGAGCGAGGGTCGTAGTAGCTGTAAGTTGCAAACTTCAGTCCAACCGAACCCATTAGAGGAATGTGGACGGGCCATGTTGGATTGCTGATCCACACCGTTGCGTCGGGAGATGCCGCCGCTAAAACCTCAGATGCGATTCGAAGCGCACCACAGCCGCCCGGCGTTTGCACTGCCGTAATGTGAGTACCGTCACCGACGAGCTCGTCGCCAAAAACAAGCGTTTTCATACCGTTTAAATAGGCCGGATCACCGGCTGCCGGTAGATAGGCCTTGGTCACCTCTTCGTCAATCAACTGACGCTGCGCTTTTTTGACCGCCTCAAATACCGGACAGATACCGGTCTCGTCCATATAAATACCCACCGTAAGGTCAATCTTGTGAGGATTGGGATCGGCGCGGCATGCGGCAGCCAGACCGAGTATTGGATCGGGGGCTAAGACAGACAGTTGTTCTAACATCGACGGGCTCTTTGAGTAACAAAACGACGGCGGGAGTATACGGTATGGGCGATTTTCCATAAATGCCTGATATCATTTACCTTACATTTTCCTATCGATTCATCATGAACAAAAAGCCGCTAGAGACACACAGGGATCAACTTTTTGCCGACCTCGTCGCTGAACCGTCGCAGTTCAGCTTCAATGAGGCCGTGGTCGATGTGTTTCCCGATATGATTCAACGATCTGTTCCCGGCTATGGAACCGTCGTAAGAATGACCGGCGTGTTGACCGAGCAACACGCGAAAGAGGGGACACATGTCTATGACCTTGGCTGCTCGCTGGGCGAGTCAATTCGAGCAGCGGAGCTGGCTATTGGGGATAGAGCGTGTCACTTGATCGGTGTCGATAACTCACCGGCGATGATCGAAAAAGTCCGCGAAGAAATGCGTCCACTATCGAAAATAGTGTGGCACTTGTCCGACATCACTCAGATGGAATTTAAGACCGCGAGTGTGGTCATCATGAACTTCACCCTGCAATTCATTCCAATAAACGAGCGCCTTAAGCTTCTCAAGCAGATCCGTTCGTCCATGGTCCCGGGTGGTCTGCTGATTCTCTCTGAGAAACTCACCATGCCAGACGCGGAGATGAACCAGTTGATGGTGGAACTCCACCACGATTTTAAACGCTCGCAAGGCTACAGTGACTTAGAAATTGCTCAGAAACGAGACGCCATTGATAACGTACTGATACCTGAAACTGCAGAAGCCCATAGAACACGGTTAGCCGAAGCCGGATTTTCGCGATCCAGCATCTGGTTTCAGTGCCTCAACTTTGCTTCGTTCATCGCAATCGCATAACCACGCATGGATATCCCACAAGAATTAAAAACGGACATCAAGGCGTTTTCAGACCGATGGGAAGAGGCGACGCTTCGTGATTGGCTCACCACCTTACCCAATCAACTGGCCGCGAACATGGCTGAGAGTCGGTTTGGTGATCTACCCCGATGGCGCTCGTCGCTCGCGTCTTTGCCAAAACTCAAGGCGCAGTCAACGGAACTTAATGCGTCCAGCATCGCCGTTAACGGCGCCATTTCAGCCGAGCAACGCACTGCTCTCGAAATAGCGCTACGCGGTCTACATCCATGGCGCAAGGGGCCCTTCTCCCTGTTCGGTATCGATATTGATACCGAGTGGCGATCAGACTTCAAATGGGACCGGCTTAAGAATGTGATTGACCCGTTAGACGGACGCCGAGTACTTGATGTCGGGTGCGGCAGCGGCTATCACTGCTGGCGAATGAAAGGCGCAGGAGCAAGTGAAGTCATCGGTATAGACCCCACGCCATTGTTTGTTTTGCAGTTCAAAGCGCTTCAAACTTACATTCAATCGCCTGAAGTCCATGTCTTACCCCTGACGCTTGAGCAACTGCCTGGAAAATTACGCGCTTTTGACACTACGTTTTCAATGGGCGTCCTGTACCACCGGCGAGCGCCCATCGATCACCTCACAGATCTGCGCGATACGCTTAAACCGGGTGGACAGCTGGTGCTGGAGACACTCGTCGTTGCCGGCGATGTGAACACTGTATTTGTGCCTCCGGGGAGGTATGCACGAATGGGTAATGTCTGGTTTCTACCAAGCCCTGAGGCGCTGATAAGCTGGATGGGTAAGGCCGGCTTTGTCGACATCGAGCTTTTAGATGTGAGTCAAACCACGATTGATGAGCAGCGATCGACCGACTGGATGACATTTTTTTCGCTCGCCAACTTCTTAGACCCAAATGATCCCGCTAAAACCGTGGAGGGTCACCCGGCGCCGACACGTGCGCTGATCACCGCGCGCGTGGCGGACGCTTAATCGTCGGAAGAGACAATCGAAGAAGCAGGCGGTTTCAAGGGGAAGGTTGCGATCTTGCCTGAGTCGCTCCCTTCACTGACTTTTGCAGCCCCTTGCTTTTCCACTTCGTCGATTCGAACAATAGATTGCATTGGAATATAGCTGCGTTTAACGCCCGAAAACTCAGATTTGAGCTTCTCTTCACCCGGATCAACCAAAATGGCAGAGCGCTCACCGAAGAGGAGCTCTTCAATTTCGACAAAACCCCACATATCGCTCTGATAAATGTGCTTCGCAAAAACCTCAAAGATCTCTTTCCCATTGTGGAAAATGATTTTGTACACGGGTTGGTTCGACATGCGCTTTGGACTGCTCCTTATTGGGGTGGCGATGCTACCACTTTTGCCAAAATTCTACAGTGCCTGCTGACCGCCTTTTCTCGTATAACGCAGGTATAATGCCGACTTGTCCGACCATCGAGCACACAGAATTGAGCACTCCAACCCGATCAAAAGTTTTTATCCAGACACACGGCTGCCAGATGAACGAGTACGACTCCGCTCGGATGGGCGATCTGCTGCGCGAAAGCCACGGCATGGAGCGCACAGAGAACGCAGAGGAAGCTGACGTTCTGCTGCTCAACACCTGTTCTATTCGCGAAAAAGCACAGGAAAAAGTATTTCACCAGCTGGGTCGATGGCGCGCGCTCAAGGCAAAACGCCCAGAGGTGGTCATTGGTGTCGGTGGCTGCGTGGCCAGTCAAGAAGGCGAGGCGATCAGCAAACGGGCGCCATTTGTCGACCTTATCTTCGGACCCCAAACGCTCCACAGACTGCCAGAAATGCTCGAGACCCGGAACGAGCGGGACAGTGCTGTGGTCGATATTTCGTTCCCTGAGATCGAGAAATTTGACCGACTGCCGCAACCGTCAAGTGACGGCGCAACTGCATTTGTCTCGATTATGGAGGGGTGCAGCAAATACTGTACATTTTGCGTCGTCCCCTACACGCGTGGGGAAGAAGTTTCCCGGCCGGTTGACGATGTCATCGCGGAAGTGGCTCACCTTGCCAGCGCAGGCGTTAAAGAAGTCAACTTATTGGGACAGAACGTCAACGCTTACCGCGGACAGAATCACCTCGCAGAGACCGTTGATTTTGCAGAATTGCTCGGACTGGTCAATCTTGTTCCAGGTATCGAGCGGATTCGGTACACAACGTCACACCCGGTGGAATTTAGCGATGCCTTGATCGAGTGCTACCGCGATATTCCAGCACTCGTCGATCATCTCCATCTTCCAGTCCAAAGTGGTTCGGATCGTATTCTGATGGCGATGAAAAGAGGCCACACGGCCATCGAATACAAGTCAAAAATTCGCGCCTTGAGAGCCATCAGACCCAACATATCATTGTCCTCAGACTTCATAGTGGGTTTCCCAGGCGAGTCCGACCAAGACTTTCTTGACACCATGAAGTTGATCGACGATGTGGGCTTTGACATGTCCTTTAGCTTTATTTACAGCGCGCGGCCCGGCACGCCTGCCTCAGATTTGACCGACAACACCTCGGAGGCGACAAAGAAGCAACGACTGCAGTTGTTGCAGACGCGCATCAACCAGCAAGCCATGGCAATTAGTCGACACATGGTCGGCACCACTCAACGCATTTTGATTACCGGTGTCTCAAAGAAGGATCCGGGCCAACTGGCGGGGCGTACGGAAAACAATAGGGTCGTCAATTTTTCCTGCCTTGACCACGAAATGATCGGTGAATTTGCAACCGTCGAAATCGTCGACGCCCTTCCGAACTCATTACGAGGGGTGATTGTCAGTTGACAAGCGGACTCAGACCGGTATCTTCACCGGCCCATTGTGATACGAGCGGCCAAACAGCCCTTGGACATTGACCCGACACCCCCCGAGCCCGACAGTCGGGAGGACATAACATCCTCTTCATTCTCCCTCGAACCTGAAGACGCGAAGCATGTAGCCCTGCTTTGCGGGCATCTCAACACCCATTTCAAGCTCATTGAGGACCGATTGCGCGTCTCAATCAGCAATCGAGGTAACCAGATTCGAATCTCGGGGCCTGATGCGGCGCGGATATCGGCGGAGCGACTGCTGAAAAAGCTTTATCGCGACGTGACGACAGGCACGCGGCTGAGTCCGGAAGCGATTCACCTGCAACTGCAGCAGGCTGACCTTGAATTGCTTCAGTCCAATGATGCAACGTCGGAATCCCTCTTGATTAAGGGCCTTAAAACCAAACGCGGTACGGTTAAGCCGCGGGGTAGAAGCCAGATCAGTTACGTGAAGGACATTCAAAAGCACGACCTCAACTTTGGCATTGGACCTGCAGGAACCGGAAAAACGTACTTGGCTGTTGCTTGCGCGGTACACGCGTTGTTGGAAGAGGACGTCAAGCGAATTTTACTCGTCAGACCTGCGGTTGAGGCAGGCGAGCGACTGGGTTTTTTGCCCGGCGATCTCACTCAAAAGGTCGACCCTTACCTACGACCACTCTACGATGCCTTGTACGAAATGCTCGGATTCGAGACGGTCGGCAAGTACATCGAGCGCAATATTATTGAAGTTGCACCGCTGGCCTTCATGCGTGGAAGAACGCTTAATAACGCCTTCATCATTCTCGATGAAGCGCAAAACACCACGCGCGAACAGATGAAAATGTTCCTCACACGGTTGGGATTCGGTTCGACGGCTGTGATCACCGGTGATGCGACTCAGATCGATTTGCCGCGCGGCCAACCCTCAGGACTCATTCATGCAACGCAAGTGCTTGAAGGTGTCGAAGGCGCCTCATTCACATGGTTCAACAAAAAAGATGTGGTGCGCCACCCGCTGGTTCAGCGCGTGGTCAATGCTTACGAAGAGCACGATGCGATTATGGACTCGTCAGACAAAGACCGTTGATGATGAAAATCTGTATTCACATAGACCGCAACGGGATTGATGCACCCAGCGACGCTCAGTTTCAAAACTGGGTGGCTACAGCGTTGCAGGGGAGTCACACGCATGCGGACATTCCAAACAGCCCTGAGCTGAGCATTCAGCTAGTGACGAGCGAGGAAATGAGTCGACTGAACATGCAATACCGAGGCAAGTCCCAGGACACCAATGTGCTCTCATTCCCCGTTGAGTCCGCGCTGCAAGCGCAAACTGGGCTACTGGGCGACATAGTCATCTGTGCGGCAGTGGTTTCGCGGGAGGCTGCTGAACAAGCGAAGCCTGACGCTCACCATTGGGCACACATGACGATTCACGGGACCCTGCACTTGCTGGGTTACGACCATATTGAAGAGGCCGACGCTACGATCATGGAAACCCTCGAAGTAGCACAATTAGCCTCGTTAGCTATTCCCAACCCCTACCATGCTTGAGACACTCAACCTCTGATGAATACACAAGATTCAAAAAGTAGCGACAACGACGACAGGTCTTGGTTGGATCGTCTGACTCAAATGGTGACGGGTACGCCCTATACGCGCGCTGATCTTGAGGGTTTGTTGCAGCTCGCCGCGGACAATGAAGTCATCGATGCCGATGCAAAAACGATCATGGAAGGCGCCATGATCGTGGGCGACATGCAGGCGCGCGATGTCATGATTCCGCGCGCACAGATGGTTGTGATTCGAGCAGAGGCGACGGTTGATGAGGTATTACCTCAGATCATTCACACCGGTCACTCGCGCTACCCGGTGGTAGGAGAAGGTACTGACGATATTCTCGGCATACTGCTGGCGAAGGACTTACTCGGGTTTGTTCTCAATCCAGAGGCTAATTTTGACATCCAAGCCTTGCTGCGACCCTCAGTGATCGTTCCTGAGAGCAAGCGATTGAACGTGTTGCTACGAGAGTTCAGGCAAGCGCGCAACCATATGGCGATTGTCATTGACGAATACGGCGGTGTCGCGGGATTAGTGACCATCGAAGACGTCCTTGAGGAAATCGTCGGTGAGATCGAGGACGAGACGGACTCGGACGAAGAAATTCAAATCAGAAAGCTTACTGAAGATAGTTTTTTCGTTCAGGCTCTGACGCCCGTTGCGGACTTCAATGAAGCCTTTAACGTCGAATTCAGCGACGAGGAATTCGATACTGTCGGTGGCCTCGTACTGCAAGCGTTTGGTCGCCTCCCCGCACGCAATGAAATCATCACCCTCGATCGCTTTGAATTTCGAGTGATTAACTCAGATCAGCGCAAGCTCAACAGCTTACGCGTGACCGTATTACCCAAAGAGTAACGAGTGGCGATTAAGCACTCTGTTCAACGTGCTTTGCTTTGCCTGGTCGGGGGTCTCGCCTTCACCCTTGGACTTTCACCCTTTGATCTTAAGCTTGCATCGATCGCAAGCGTCGGCTGCTTATTCTTAGCCATTCAAGGTCAGGGCTGGCGTCGGGGTGCGTTATTGGGCTGGATTTATGGTGTCGGATTTTTCGGTGCCGGTGTCTCTTGGGTCTACGTCAGCATCCATATTTACGGTCAGGCACCCGCTGGCCTGGCCGCAGCCTTGACCGCCGTTTTTTGTGGTGGTTTGGCACTCCTCACGGGTATCCAGGCGGCCCTATTTTGTGCCGTTCAGCCTCGCGACGCGTTATCACGAGTTGCGCTCTTTACAGCACTTTGGGTCGTATTTGAGTGGGTTCGAACATGGTTCCTTACCGGCTTCCCTTGGTTGTTCATTGGGTACGCAGCGATTGACACACCGATCGCGGGTTGGGCACCTGTCGTCGGCGTATTAGGTGTCTCGCTCATTTTGGTCAGTACTGCCTGCGCCATGGCTGAGGCGCTCAACGTTAAAACGAGACGCAGCGCTGTGTATCTGGGGTCATGGCTCTTGGTCATCCTGTCCGGTGGGTTTTTGATGACGACAGTTGAGTGGACTCAAAAAGCCGGCGCTGAAAACAGCGTCGCGATCTATCAACCCAATATCGCCATTGAAGAAAATTGGGACCGCCGCAACGCGCAACGCTTTCTTAACGACTTCTATGATCACGCTGAGACACACGCTGCATTGGCTGACCTTGTTGTCTGGCCCGAGGGTGCACTGCCGTTTTACTTCGATCAAGCCCCTGGATACATCACTCAGCTTCGCGAATTGGCCGCAGAGAATGGCGCCACTATTGTTACAGGAATGCCCACTCGTGCAGCAGGTCAGCGCTTCAACAGCATCGTTGCAATCGGGGACCATCTCGAGACTTACAACAAGCAAAAACTTGTCCCGTTTGGTGAATTTGTACCCTGGGAGTCTCAGCTCAGAGGCCTTATCTCGTTTTTTGATATGCCAATGTCTAATTTTTCTGTGGGCGATTCGATGCATCAGCGGCTGACCACCGTCGCGGGCCCGTTAGCCCCGTTCATTTGTTACGAGATTGTTTATCCCGACTTTGTCGCGCGGGGGTCAAAAGACTCAAACGTCTTAATTACGATCTCCAATGATGCGTGGTTTGGAACCAGCCACGGACCACATCAGCACTTCCAGATGGCTCGCTACAGGGCGCTTGAGCTCCAAAAGCCATTGGTGCGAGGTGCCAATAATGGCATCACCGCCGTAGTCGACTTCAACGGCGATGTCACTGCCCAACTGCCACAGTTCGAACGAGACACTTTACGCGCGCAGGTGCAGCCCCGCACCGGATTGACACCCTATGCACAGTTTGGAAATTGGCCCGTATTGCTAATAAGCCTGCTTTTTTTAGCTTTTGTCATCATAAAAGCTCAGCGACATCGGCGCTGATGCTGATAAACTCACCGACGTCCCCACTTGATACCAGACAACGTCGTACCCCATGAGCTCACCCGAATACCAACCCGAACACCTTGAAGTAGAAATTCAGTCCTCGTGGGAGGCGAGCGGCACGTTCGCCGCAAGCATCGATCCCAACCGTGAAAAGTTCTATTGCCTCGCAATGTTCCCCTACCCCAGCGGCAAGCTTCACATGGGGCATGTGCGCAATTACACCATTGCAGATGTGATCGCACGCTATCAACGCATGATGGGGAAGAATGTCCTGCAGCCCATGGGATGGGACGCCTTTGGACTCCCGGCAGAAAATGCCGCCATACAGAAAAAAGTGGCGCCTGCCGATTGGACAAAAAGCAATATTGCAGAAATGCGCAGGCAGCTTAAGCGACTGGGCTTCGCCTACGACTGGGACCGAGAACTCACCACCTGCTCGCCCGAATATTATCGATGGGAGCAATGGTTTTTTACGCGACTGCATGACAAGGGATTGGTCTATAAAAAGATGTCGACGGTCAACTGGGACCCTGTCGACCAGACCGTACTTGCAAACGAACAAGTGATTGACGGCCGTGGGTGGCGATCGGGTGCAGAGGTCGAGCGGCGTGAAATACCCCAGTGGTTCATACGAATCACACATTACGCCGACGAACTTTTAGAGAATTTGGATCGACTTGACGGCTGGCCGGAGCCTGTTCGTCTCATGCAGCGCAATTGGATCGGGAAAAGTCGCGGCGTCGAGCTCGCCTTTGAACTCACAGATCAGATAGCAGATCTCGACAAAATCGAGGTGTATACAACACGCCCCGA
>DGPO01000112.1:0-6869 GCA_002390485.1 Halieaceae bacterium UBA4438
TTGCCTTATCACGTTGCACTGGACCAAGCGCGTGAAGAACGACGCGGCAAGAAGAAGATTGGCACCACAGGTCGAGGCATTGGGCCTGCTTACGAAGACAAGGTCGCAAGACGCGGACTACGATTGGGTGACCTCAGAGACCGACAAAAATTTGCAGATACCCTGCGCGAAGTGTTGGATTATCACAATCAGGCGTTGGTTCATTACTACGGCGCTGAACCGCTTGAATTTGACGATGTACTCGCCACCAGCCTAGCGGAGTGTGAGCAGTTGCTACCGATGATGGCTGACGTAACTTCACGTCTGCACGAGCACCGGATTGCGGGTGAAAATATTATGTTTGAGGGCGCCCAAGGGTCGCTTCTCGATATTGACCATGGCACTTACCCCTACGTGACCAGCTCAAATACGACCGCGGGTGGCACGGCAACCGGTTCGGGATTTGGCCCGCTTTACCTCGATTATGTCCTGGGGATTACTAAAGCGTACACGACACGAGTGGGATCAGGCCCCTTTCCGACCGAACTGTTCGATGACGTGGGACGTCGTTTGGCCGAGCGAGGTCACGAGTTCGGTGCGACCACAGGGCGGCCAAGGCGGTGTGGGTGGTTCGACGCGGTGGCGCTTAAGAGTGCCGTTCAGATCAACTCGATTTCGGGCTTGTGTTTGACCAAGTTGGACGTGCTTGACGGTCTCGACGAGATTTCAGTGTGTATTGGATACACCGATGCCGCGGGTCAGTCGGTCATGGGCAGCACCGAAAATTACGCGGACCTGAACCCGGTCTACGAGCAGCTACCCGGCTGGGATGAGTCGACGGTTGGCGCGCAGCGCGTTGAAGATTTACCACTCGCCGCGCGAAACTACATTGCCAGAGTGGAAGAGCTAGTGGGTGCACCGATTGATATTATTTCGACAGGGCCCGACCGCGCGGAAACGATTGTGCTGAGGAGTCCGTACGCGTGATGCTCACGGTGACGAAAATCCTATCGCTTTTCGTCTACCCCCTGTCATTGGGTTTATTTTTTGTTGGACTTTCACTGTGGGGGCAGCTGCGCGGCAACCGAGCAGCGGCAGGTCTTTGCACTTTTTTAGCGGTGGCCGTGTTGTATTTTCCATCGACGCAAACGGGGGTGGAAATGATTGCGGCACCCCTTGAGGCACGCTATCCGGCGTTCTCTCCTGAAGAACTTCCTAGCGGAGATGTCATTATCGTCCTCGGTGGGGGCATCGAGGCTGAGGGCCAGTTCGGTCGTTGGGGCGATCTGAACGACGCCGCCGATCGACTGTTTGTTGGGGCTGAGTTGTGGAAGGCCCAAAAGGCGCCGCGGATTGCGGTGAGCGGTGGAGCGTCGCGAGGGTCTGTACCCGGCGCTGTAAGATCGCGAGACGTTCTTTTGCGATTGGGCGTACCCTCTGAATCAATTTTGTTGGAGGATACGAGCCTCACAACCCGGGCCGAAGCGGAAAGTTTGGTGACACTATTGTCCGGACCGCAGCACGTGCTACTCGTCACCTCAGCGCTTCACATGCGTCGCGCTGCGGCGTTATTTAGCGCGCAGGGCTTTAAGGTCACCGCCGTCCCAACCGATCACCGAGTCCATCAGTATTCAGGATTTATACCGGGGTGGATGCCCACGGTCGATCACTTGAACACCAGTACGGCGGCTGTTCACGAATGGGTGGGTTACTGGGTCGACGAGCAACTGGGACGCTTAGCGCCCGCTGACGCAGAATCGTCCTCGTCAGATAAGCAGTAATTTAACGTCACTGTAGTTTTTCCCGGTCCATCGACGAAAGGCGCGATAAAAACTGTTGACCTCGGCGTACCCCAAGTCCCAGGCAAGACACTTGCCCGGTACCCATTGGTCCGCCAAGCACTCTTCGCAACGATACCGTCTGACCGAATCCAGAATCGTTTGATAGTTCAGACCATCCCGGCTCAGACGTCGGCGTAACGTTGTTGGGCTAATCCGCAGACTATCAGCGAGCGTTTCTGACCGAATTCGGGCGAGATCACCCGTTAGTAGAGCATCCACGACTTTACGTGTCGTATGGGAAAATCGCGCACTGTTTGGCGAGTGCAAAAACTCAAATAACCGTTTGGGTGGTTCGGGCGGTTGATCGCGCAGTCGCAAGGCAAATACGTCGCAGTCGCGGCCCCAAGCGAGCCGTGCGTTTGAGTCAAGCGCGTGTGGAGTCTGAACAGTGCTGGTGGGTTTGGCAGGTGTTGTTTCTAGTGTCGGTGTTGTTTCTAGTGTCATGGTCACGTCCTTGTGTGTAGTTCACCCCGATCCTTGGGGACGCTTAAACATAGCGCACGAACGTTACTCTGTCAGTGATTGCACGTATTTGATGACCTTTGCTTGTTTGCCACCCCCCTCCCGGTTTTCGACTGATGCGCACTGCACGCGCCGACATAACGACTCAGAAATCACTCGGAACGACGCTCGGTTCTGAGCGACTCGCGGCCTCGGTGGCCTTGAAGAGTCGCAGCACTTGATTGTGGTGGGGGCGAAGGCCTAGGGTGTAGCTGGGCAGATAAGAATAAATACGGAGTCAGCATGAAGCCACTTGAATCAGTAACGGTTCTGGAATTTTCAACCATGATTACGGCCTCTTTGGCATCCATGATGATGGCCGAACAAGGCGCGCGGGTGATCAAGGTCGAGCCCATGACGATGGGAGACCCTATGCGTTACATCGGTGCAAAAAAGGGCGATATCTCGGCGCTATTTGCCAATTGTAACCGAGGTAAGGAAGCGCTTCGCATCGATCTAAAGTCAGAGGCGGGGGCGAACATTATTAGAGACATGATCCCGTCGGTCGATGTTGTCATTCACAACTTTCGCCCAGGGGTAATGGATAAACTCGGCTTGGGTTCAGAGGCGCTTCGCGCGATCAATCCGCGGCTCATCTACACAGCTATCTCAGGCTTTGGTACTGAAGGTCCCATGAGCAATGCACCCGCTTACGATCCGATTATTCAGGCGCATGCGGGTATTGCGGCGACCCAGGGACAGGGTGACCAACCAGCGTTCATGCGCACATTACTCTGCGACAAAATTACAGGCTATACGGCCTGTCAAGCCGTGACCAGCGCACTGTTTATGCGAGAAAGAGTGGGGCAAGGTCAGCACATTGATCTTTCGATGATCGATTCTGGGTTGTTTTTTATTTTCTTGGATGGCTTCCAAAATCACACGCTGCTCAGCGATGACCACGAACGTGCCGGAATGCTCATTGATATCTTGTACGACCCCTGGGTGTGTTCTGACGGTGGCGTCATTATTTCTGCAGGCAGTTATGAAATGCAAAAGCGCTTTTTAACCGCCTTGGATATGCCGCATCTCTTATCGGATGAGCGCTTTGCCACGTTCGAGAATCAAATGCGCAACATCAAAGTCCTCAAAGTTCTCGTCTCCGAGCGCTGCAAGGCGCTAAGTTGTGATGAGATGGTGGGCCTCTTGCGCGCGGTCGATGTCCCCTGCGCGAAGGTGATGACTCGGGAGGAGGTGTTGGCCCAAGATCAACTTTTAGCGAATGGTACGGTGGATGTTTATGATCACCCGCTTGCGGGAAAATCTCGGCGCGTGTTGGCACCGCCGCTATTTTCCGGTGAGCGCCTTGAGCCGGGTTGGGGTGCACCCAGCCACGGTCAACACACCGAACAAGTGCTGTGTAGTTTTGGGGTCAGTAAAGAGGCCATCGAAGGGCTAAAAAGTAGTTCTGTCGTCGCCTGATGGCGTAAATGGGTAAGCGGACCACATTGTCTAAATTGCCGCATCGGTGATGCACCGTTCTGACCGAATTGCCACGATACCAGCACATTTATTGGAACAGGCAATGGGTGTAAGCTATACAGCTCTGAGACGGTTCGCCGTCTCTTTTGCATTCTGTATTCGGATGAGCTCTGTGCAGAGAATCTACATTGTCATTTTGCTGTCGCTCTCGGGCCTATTGGTGCCTGCGTGTTCGTGGGCATCACACGGCGCCTCGCTCGTGACACAAGTTCGTATGGATGGGTCTCGCCTGTCTGTTTACGGGCAGCAACTTTTTCGCGGTGTTGACCACCGGGTCTATTTTGGTGCGAAAGATGCGGAGTACCTCCTTGAGCCAAGGGTGCTTAAGGTGGACTCTCGCCGGATTGAGGTTCTGCTTCCCTTCCAGCCGATTTCAGGCGATTACTGGCTAAAAATTGGACCGTCGGTGGATGCTCCTGCTTTGACCGCTTTGCTTCGTGTTGAGAACGATACTATGAGCATTGCGTCCGAAGACTATGATCCGGAGTTTGACCGCTTGGTCCAGCATTCGTCGGCCCAAAAAAACCGTGAGGTCGTGCTTGCAAGCGGAGCCGATGGGTCCTGCTTGGATGACGAACCTGATTGCATTGAGGCTCGAACGGTTGCCGTTGGGCCAGCTTTTTGTGGCGCGGCGGCCGACTTCGATCCGTTCGAAGGATCACAGGCGATGACGGTTAAAGGGACCGAAGAGCTTCATCTGGATGAGTATTACACGATCGAAGCTCGGGTGTTTATTCGCGAATACGTACGCTCTGGCATTATCGTTGATAAATACTCGGGTAGCGGTCGTGGACGCGAATATCGACTTTCCGTGAACAAAGAAGGCCTCTTGCGAAGCTGGTTTTCCATTGATGGAACGCTCAATAATAGCCGCACGGTACTCTCTACTGCTCCCGTCCCAAAAAATAAGTGGGTGCATGTGGCAAGCACGTTCGATGGTCGTTATGTCAGATTGTTCATTGACGGCGTGCAAGTGTCTGAGAAGCGAATTGCTGGCCGTCCGGCGCAGTTGGGATATCAGAATATCGCGATTGGTGGAAATAATTGCTGCCGAGGCTATTACGAGGTTCTTAATGGTTTGATCGATGAGGTCAGGATCAGCACCGTGGCGCGCTATCGAGAGTCATTTAAAGTGCCCCGTGCCGAGTTCGAGCCAGATGCGAATACGCAGCTTCTTATGCACTTTACCAACAGTGGTGAAAATGTGGGAATCATCGGTGGCGCCGCCGAGTTGACTGAACTTGACCGAATCACAGCGTGTGGCTAGCGCTAGGACACGGCATAAACTGCGGTAGAAATTTTAAGAATAAAAAAACACCGGAGGCAACATGATGGAGCACGATACGCTGTTGGCGTACCTCGACCAGTGGGCATCCGAGAAGCCCGACACTGTGTGGCTCAAAGACTTAAGGGGTAATGGTAGCGATGACTACAGCTGGGCAGAGTCTCGCCGTCAAATACGGTGCGTGGCTGCCGCGCTCGAGGCGAGGTTTGATAAAGACACCAAAATCTTATTGCTGTCGCGAAATCGAGCGCACTGGTTTTTTGCAGATCTTGCGATTATGGCGTCAGGCAACGTCAGTGTCGGTTTGTTTACAACGCTTAATGCTGATGTTGCGCACTACATTGCCCAGTTTACTCAAGCAAGCGCCATTTTTGTCGGCGAAGCGGACAATTGGGAAAGTGTCAAAGCAGTCTTATCGGATGACACCTGCGTTATTAGCCTGCCGGGAGTGGAGATTCCCGAAGCGAGCCTCACTTGGGATCAGTTGTTGTCAGAGGGTGCAGCATGCACGCCAAGCCATGTTCCTCGTCACGACGACACCATTGCACTGATTTTCACGTCGGGTACGACCGGTCGCCCAAAAGGTGTTATTCAAACGAATGACAGTAACGTGATCCCCATAAGGCGCGGCAGCGAGTTCTTAGAAATTGAGGCAGAACCCATTTATTTCTCATACTTGCCGCTGTCTCACTTAGCGGAGCGTCAGGTGATTGAATTTACATCGCTTTGTCGCGGTGCTCCGGTCAGTTTTAACGAGGGACTTGAGTTTCTTGGGCGAGACATGCAGCGAACCCGCCCCACATTTTTCTTTGGGGCGCCGCGCGTGTGGGAGCAGTTCCAACAGGCGGTGCTTGCACAGTTTGGTGGCGCCGACGCATTCGACCGCGCGCTGCTGGCGGACCCTGAAGCAGTGTCGGTAGCCGTCAAAGCGGGACTGGGACTTGATCGCTGCGAGTTTCATCTTACGGGTTCAGCGCCCTTACCCATGCCACTGATGGCGTGGTGGGACAGTGTTGGAATCGCGCTGATGGAAGGCTTTGGTCAAACTGAGGCCATGAGCTTGATCATCAGTCGAGAGGGCCAAAGGCGGCTAGGTGCACTCGGGAAGCCCTTGCCCGGAGTGGATATTAAGATCACTGAGGCAGGTGAGTTGGCTATTCGTGCAGACGGCTGTACGCCGGGGTATTACAAGCAGCCCGATAAGACGGCAGAGCTTATTCAGGACGGCTGGCTACACACAGGTGATCGTTTTCGCCAAGATCAGGACGGGTTTCTTTATATTACGGGTCGCATTAAAGATTACTTTAAGACCATTCACGGGAAATTTGTGGCACCCACGCCCATCGAGGCGCTGTTCGCGGAAAATTCGTGTGTGGAACAACAGTGTTTAGTGGGTATGGGTATGGCCAAAACCGTCATGATTGCGGTGGTCTCTGAGTCGATGCGTGCAACACCGCGTGAGGCCATAGAAGTCTCCGTGACATCGACGATTAGATCCATGAATGCGTCGCTTGAAAAGCACGCGCGCGTTGCGGGAGCCATATTAACTTATACCCCGTGGACCATTGAGAGCGGTGTTTTAACGCCGACTTTAAAAATAAAGCGCGATGAAATTGCGGATCGTTTTGGTGATGCGGCGGCGGCAATGGCCACCGAGTCTGCGGAGAAAAAACAGATCTTAGTGCGGTGGCGCTGAACACGCACAAGCCCACTTTTTTTGTCGAAAGCGCCGTCTGTATTAGCCCATTTGAGTAACTCAACGGGGTTAGTTTTCTAAAGAT
>DGPO01000112.1:6938-7327 GCA_002390485.1 Halieaceae bacterium UBA4438
GCGGATGAGGTTTGGACGCAGCCTTCGCTATCTGGGTTTTGGCAGCAGCGCCCGACAGAGGGCGCGCCGTCGTCACAAAAAACCGAGGTGTTTATCGGTTACACGGATACCACCCTCTATATCGCCGTTGTCGCTTACGATGAAGACCCGTCGGGCATTATCGTTGCGGACAGCCGACGCGACGCATCCTTAGATAACGGGGACAGCTTTAGCTTTATCGTCGACAGTTTCCGAGACCAACAAAATGGATTTGTATTTGGTACCAATCCTGCTGGCATTGAATACGACGCTCAGGTGAGTAAAGAGGCCAGTGGCTCTATGAGCCGAGGGGCAGGATTTAATCTCAACTGGGATACGCGCTGGGAGGTGCAAAGCCATATTGGCGACTA
>DGPO01000063.1:0-889 GCA_002390485.1 Halieaceae bacterium UBA4438
ACGATCGTTCTCTCAAAGAGGTGAAGTGATCGTCACAACGCTCTCTCGCGAAGGCCAGCTGAGTCAACGTCTGAGTCCACCAGAAGCGACCGATGTACTTTGCGCGCATTTATCGGTGGAAACGTGGTGGTATCTACGTGATCGGCGAGGCTGGAGCCAGACTCGGTATGTGGAAGCGATGCAACAGACTTTAAAAGCGATGCTGCTCGCGTAAACAGAGGCAGTTTCTATGACACGTGGTTTTTAGCCAAGATTTCATCCCATCCACCTAATCTCACGAGCCCAGAGGTCGGCCAATAGGTTTTAGGGGAAATTGGTCCCCGGGGCCGGACTTGAACCGGCACGCTCGCAATGAGCGGGGGATTTTAAGTCCCCTGTGTCTACCAATTTCACCACCCGGGGGCGAATTTGAGCGCGCGATAATAGCACGTCAACTGACAGACGCACGCCAAACTAACAGTGTTAAGGTAGACTTTTATAAAAATAATCAATGAGAGGCAAAGTCAGTGTCATCGCAGCGCGGCGAGTTTGGTTCACGGTTCGGATTTATCATGGCTGCAGCAGGGTCTGCGGTCGGGCTAGGCAATATTTGGGGATTCCCGACGCAGGCTGCCAGTAATGGTGGTGCAGCGTTCGTCGTGGTCTATTTATTGTTGGCATTTTTACTCGCCTACCCTGTCCTCATGGCAGAACTTACTTTGGGTCGCCATGCACACGGGAATATGATTACCGCGCTCGCAAAAGTATCGAGAAATGGGACTCAGCGGGGGCTGGGAACGCTTGTCGGTATTGTGGGAATTTTTACCGCAAGCCTCATACTCAGTTTTTATGCCATCGTCTCTGGGTGGATGATTGGTTTCGGACTGGCGTACCCACTTAACGCCCTGGG
>DGPO01000063.1:968-8504 GCA_002390485.1 Halieaceae bacterium UBA4438
GTCGAGAAAGGGATTGAACGCTGGTCAAAGCGGTTAATGCCCGCCCTAATCGTCACATTGGTCGCACTCGCTTTGTACGTCCTGACACTGGACGGTGCGGCGGAAGGATTAGCGGTCTATCTGGTCCCTGACCTGTCAAAAATTTGGTCGACAGACTTAATATTTAATGCCATGGGAGCCGCCTTCTTTTCTCTGTCGCTAGGCGTCGGAACAATGCTTATTTACGGGTCTTATATTTCTGACGAAGAGCACCTACCAACCCTTGGTGCGCAGGTTGCACTGGTGGATGTGGGTATCGCTGTTTTGGCTGGATTCTTGATTCTGCCTGCAATGTACGTTGCGGCTGACCGCGGCGTGATGATCTTTAATGAAGCTGGCGGGCTACTCTCCGAAGACACATTAATCTTTGTTGTCTTGCCTGCACTTTTTGACTCAATGAACGAGACAGGCACGGTGCTGGCCCTCGCCTTCTTTGGATTAATGAGCATCGCCGCGCTCACCTCCTCCATCTCGATGTTGGAGGTTCCAGTGTCCTTTTTAGTTGAGCGTTTCCAATGGGGGCGTCTTCAGGCTGCTTTGGTCGCAACGGTTATCATCAGCGCCATGAGCACGGCGATTGTGGCTAATTTCGACCTCTTATTCGGGCTCGTGATCACGGTCAGTACGCGCTACTCGCAGCCGTTACTCGGTCTTGCGCTGTGCCTCTACGCAGGATGGGTATGGCGTCGCGATTTGTTGCTCAAAGAGCTGGCAAAGAACGAGCCTGTGATTGAGCCCACGCTCTTTATGAAATGGTGGCCATGGTACGTACGTTTCGTCTGCCCTACGATCGTTGTGGTCATACTGGTCCGCACCATAGCCTGAGCCATGGTTAATGAGGAGTCCGCATAATCTTAGAGAGCTCTTCTCCACGCCCCTCTAAGGCCGCTTGCAGCGCCTTTTCCATAAGGTAACGCGCCTGCGCCGTGTACGCGTAAATGCAGGAGTGCACCGCCGCCTCGTGCCAGTTCTCAACGCTACAAGCTGTGGAGTAGTTTTCGAACTCACTGAGTGTTTTGATCAGGTCCGTAATATGCTTCGGACATTCACAGTCGAGAAGACTCTTGAGCTTGCTGGCAGCCATAAGCGTGCTGTTGTCGTAAATTCGTGGCTTCGTCTGCATGAGTTCACCGAGGTTAATTTCACCTTGCTTGGCCTCGTGGTCAATCGCGACGCGACCCAATTCAAACGCAAGGCGGGCAGACTCGGGTGGGTACTCCAGCGCCGTCATACCTCGCCCTTCGATCTCCTCGATCCAGCGTTGATTGCACAGTTGGTAAAGCACCAGGGTACGCTTGGCGCCTAACCGTGTGGCAAGCGTGTCCATTGCGTTGATGTTTGTCATGGAGACTGACGGACAGTGAACAACGAGCATGTCTGCCTGTTCATCCACATCGAGCGCATCAACCGCATTGGCGAGTGGCATTCGGGACAAAAACGCACTGATGCCCGACAAACAACCTTGGTGGCCGTCCAGCCACTGGCAGAGTTCGGCACCAACAAATACGACGCGCGACTTTGGCGTGGGAATCGCTTTCGCCATCCGGCTGCCTCTGTTGCTGACGAGCAGTTCCAGTGTCTTACGATCAGACGACGCGATTTCGCCAATGCGGACGCCGTCGCCCACTAGCGCTGTAATGAGCTGGAGATGTTCAAGGTCCGATTGCGTAAAGAGTCGGCGACCCGAGGCAGACTTGTAGCTCGCACCCAGTCCATACCGACGCTCCCACACCCTCAGGGTGTCCGGCTTCAATCCGGTAAGTCTCGCTACCGTGCCGATGCCGTATAAGGGCCTGGGCTCTAAAGAGTGTGGTGCCTGAGCAATTGCGTTCATGATTTACCTCATTTTTTTGTTCGGTAATTGTCGTGATTTACGGGATATTTTCGGCTTTAGATCAATCGATTTATTTTTTGTCCATTAATTGTTCAGGTAACAGCTGGACATTGTCCAGTTTTCGCTGTCCAGCTTCTCTAATGCCCCGTATAGATGTCAGCTTGGTATAGCGGGTGAGTCATTATGAGCGACAATACAGACGATAAAGACATCGAACTCATGTTCGCAGAAGCGCGTCGATACGACTTATTGACCGCAGAACAAGAGCAGTCGATAGATGCCGCGAAGTGGCGGTCGGTTCGGGCGATCTTCGAGCTTATCGCAGCCGACACGGAGCTCAGTGCCTACATGGCGCAGTTCTGTGACCAGTGCCTGTGCAATCCGCCACAAATACAGCGATTCCCAAACCGAGACCTGCATTTTGTGTTGCGAAGAGAGCTGGCCGCTTTGTTCAAGGACGGTTCACACGCAGCCGCCTCCAAAGCAGCAGCACAAAAGCTTACAACACTTAAAACAGCGAAGGCGCGCCAAGCCTGCATCGAAGCCCTTGAGCTACCTGCGAGTTTGTCGATTGGTATTGCCGTTGCCGTTCTGCGTCGCTCTGGTGGACAATTTGCAGACACTGTCGCCGATTCGATCGGGCACTGGCAGCGGCATTGGACCGCCCCTCCGCCCTCGTTTGCACTCGAGCACGAAACGCTTGCTGCGTTAAAAAAACAGCTTAGACACTACACCGAAGCCCGAGATCGCTTAGTAATGCACAATCTGAGATTGGTTTACTCGATCGCAGCCCGGTACAAAGGACGCGGCGTTGGTTATCTCGATTTGGTGCAAGAAGGGACTCTGGGTCTGATCCGAGCCGCCGAAAAGTTTGAGTATGAAAAGGGATTCCGCTTCAGCACTTACTGCTTTAACTGGATTACGCAAGCAGTTCGGCGCTACGTAGGCGATGCCGGTAACCTGATCCGCTTTCCGACTCACGTCCAGGAGCAAATCGGGCGGCTCTACAAGGAGCGGTTCGCCGAGCAAGCCCGCACAGGTATGGATGGTGATACTGAAACGCTTGCGGCAGCGGCGGGCATGGACACTGAAAAGGCGCGCGAGTTATTACAACTGCGTAATCTCGCGGTGTCGCTTGACGCACCCAAGTACGATGACGATGAAGAATCCATGATGGACTCTCTCATCGGGGACACCTTCGGGGGCGCCGCTGATGGGGCTGAACAGCGGTCTCTGGGCAACTTCTTAGACCATGCTATTGGGCGTCTTGAAGCCAACGAGCGGCAAGTCATCACGGCGCGTTGGGGACTTAAAGAAGCGTCGCCACTGACACGTGCCGAAATCGCAGACAAACTGGGTGTCAGTCGCGAGTGGGTCAGACAGCTCGAGCGCTCTGCACTCAAGAAGCTGAAGGGCCAAAGTGACGTACAACACGCATTCGAAGACTACCGGCAGAGCAGTAACTGGTAGACTACGTTTCCAGTGCGGTAATCGCGGCCTCGATCGTTGGACAGGTGAACGCAAAGCCTGTGTTAGTAAGCACCGTAGGTACAACGTGCTGACCGGTGAGCAAGAGCTCATCGGCCATTTCTCCTAACAGAAGCCGCATTAAACCTGCTGGGATCCCCATTTCAATAAAGCACCGCTTCTGAGCCGAAACGGCGTCTGAGAAGGATTTATGTGAGATCGCTTGCGGTGAGGTCATGTTGACGGGGCCTGAAATACTGTCGGTGTCCATGCAATGCAATATCCCGTTGACCATGTCCTCTAAATGGATCCAGCTCAGCCAGTGATTGCCACGCCCCATCCAGCTCGCCACACCAAACTTAAATGACTGTGTCATCTGTGGGTACGCGCCAACGTGCTTATCCAGCACAACACCCGTTCGTAGCAGTACGCAGCGCGTTCCCTGCTGGTCTAACAGGCGAGCACTTTGCTCCCAGTCAACACACAGATTCGCTCCAAAACCTACCCCCGATGGCGCCTGCTCGCTAAACTGCTCTGACTCGCTAGCCCCGTAGTAACCAATGGCACTGCCGCTGAGGAAAACCTTGGGGGCGCCCATTTTTGTTAGATGAGACACCAAGGTCTCTGTTAGTCCGACACGACTGGCTCTTATTTTTTGTTTGTAACGCTCAGTCCAACGCTTTTCAGCAAGGCCCTCGCCTGCCAAATTGACCACCACGTCAGCGACCCTCTCCAGCTGATCAATGTCCGTTATGTAGGTCACTGAGTGTTCATTGGTTAGTGACTGACGCGTCAATACTGTGACCTCATCACCTCGCATTACGAGACGTTTGACCAAAGAGCGTCCAATTAAGCCGGTACCACCGGTAACAAATACATGCATCACAGAACTATCCTTGCGGCTTCTCGCCAACCGATCACCCAGAGTAAGCGTATACGTCCCATGAGGAAAACGGTTGAATCTTTATCGACATGGCTTCGGCGTATTGAGCGCTGGACCGTACTGACCGGTGCCGGGATTAGTGCCGACTCGGGCATTCCTACTTACCGCGATCAAGACGGCAAGTGGCTTCGCGTCGATCCAATACAGCACAAGGAATTCATTGAGTCGGATCAGAAGCGCAAACGCTACTGGGCCCGTTCAATGGTGGGATGGCCAGGTGTCGAGAGGGCTATGCCAAACGCGCACCATACGGCACTTGCAACGCTTGAGCGTATCGGAAAGGTCAGTACCTTGATCACACAAAATGTTGACCGACTTCATCAAAAGGCAGGGTCACAGCGGGTCATCGATCTGCACGGTCGCTTAGACCGCGTGGTTTGCCTTCGCTGTGGACAACATGAAACACGTACTGCACTGCAAGCGCGTCTACTTGCCACAAATCCCTTCGTCGCTAATTACAGTCAGATTGCTAAACCCGATGGCGACGCTGACGTCCCAGACCATTTCGTCGCGCAAACACAGGAACCCGTCTGCACGTCCTGTGGCGGGGTCCTCATGCCAGATGTGGTCTTCTTTGGCGGGACCGTACCCAAACCCCGAGTCGACGCCTGTGTCGACGCCCTTAACAATTCAACAGGTTTACTGGTCGTTGGGAGCTCACTACAGGTGTACTCCGGCTTCCGCTTTTGCCGTATGGCCGAGAAACTACGTATGCCCATTATCATCGTCAATGAGGGCGATACGCGGGCTGACGACATAGCCACACTTAAAGTCAGTGACGCAGGTCTGAGTCGTTTGGTCTCTGCCGTCGATCAGATCACCCCCAATCAGGAGCGAAAATCCGCGTGAGCACAACGCTTGTATTGTTCAGACAAGACCTCAGACTTCATGACCACCCCGCATTGATTGCCGCGGCAAGTCGCGGGCGCGTCGTGCCCGTGTTTATCTACGATGAAGAACAAGCGGGAGACTGGCACTTGGGAGGAGCCAGTCAGTGGTGGTTACACGAGAGTTTGAAGTCGCTTGAGTCCTCGATTAGCGCGCTTTCGGGGAGGCTTATTCTGCGACGCGGCGACACAATCTCGGTGCTTCGGTCGCTTCAGCAAGAGTCGGGCGCTGACGCAATCTACTTTTCGCGGCAATACCAACCGTGGTCGGCACCACTCGAGACGTTAATCAACAACGAATTTCATGACCTGAATGTTTCGATTAAGCGTTTTCCTGGCACCTTGCTTCACGAGCCAGGCTCGGTACTGACCGGATCAGGCACTGCCTTCAAGGTCTTCACACCGTTTTGGCGCGCGGCAAACAAACAGTCAGTTGCGTTGCCTTTGGGCCGACCCGACGTCGATTGGCATAGTCATCCACTCGCCAGTGATGATCTTGCTGACTGGCAATTACAGCCCGACACCCAGCGCGGTGTACCCAACTGGGCGGAGGGCTGGCAAGATCTATGGAAACCCGGCGAAGAAGGTGCCCATCTCGCGCTGACAGACTTTTTAGAAGCACCTGTTGCGCATTACGCCGAAGGCCGAGACGTACCGGCCAAGCGCTACACCTCGCGACTCTCACCGCACCTCAAGTTTGGTGAAATATCACCGCGTCAAATCTGGTCTGCAGCACAGCAACGTAAGCTGTCGGCCCCCCAATGGAGCGCGCCCATTGACAAGTTTCTCGCCGAAGTGGGTTGGCGAGAATTTTGCTATCAACTCCTCGACTTATTCAATGACATGCCCGCGAAGCCCTTTAAACAACAGTTTGCTGGGTTTCCTTGGGGCAATAACCGAGAGCACCTGTCTGCATGGCAGCGCGGGCAAACGGGCTATCCAATCGTTGACGCGGGAATGCGCGAACTCCAGCACACAGGCTTTATGCACAATCGCGTTCGTATGATCGTCGCGTCCTTCCTCACCAAGCATTTGTTAGTGCATTGGATCGAAGGTGAGCGCTGGTTCTGGGACTGCCTACTGGATGCAGACATTGCATCAAATGCCTGCAGTTGGCAGTGGGTCGCGGGGTCCGGAGCAGACGCATCGCCCTACTTCCGTATTTTCAATCCGATAGCACAGGGGCAAAAATTTGATTCAGAAGGCGAGTACGTCAAGCAGTGGTGTCCTGAACTTTCGAAACTGCCCAAAAAGTACATACACGAGCCGTGGGAGGCACCTCAGATGACACTGGTAAGCGCCGACCTAGAGCTGGGGACCGACTACCCCTTGCCCATTGTCGATCACAAAACGGCACGACTCGGGGCGCTGGATGCTTACGCCGTCATTAAACAAGCCAGTTAATCGTCGTCGATAATGGCGACGGCGCGCGTCCAACCCGCGGAACCGCCACGGACTTTATGCGGGAAGCAACTGACTGTGAATCCCGCGTCCGGAAGTGCTTCTAGGTTGTGCATTTTCTCCAAGTGACAGTAACCGATATCGCGACCAGCTTTGTGTCCTTCCCAGATGATGCTAGCGTCGTTGTCCTTCGCATAACGTTCAGCGGTATAGGAGAAAGGGGCGTCCCAACTCCACGCGTCTGTTCCGGTCACGCGAACACCTCGTTCCAGTAGATACATAGTAGCTTCGTAACCCATTCCTGCACCGGCTTGGACGTAGTCTTCGCTGCCGTAGCGTTTTCCGGCAGACGTATTGACCAGCACAATGGTGAGTGGCTCCAGTGTCACCCCAATGCGCGCTAACTCTGCTTCAACGTCGCGGGCAGTCAGGACATAACCATCGGGGCGGTCCCGAAAATCAAGTTTTACGCCCGGCTGAAAACACCACTCCAGAGGCACTTCGTCAATGGTGATTGCACGCTCTGCGCCATCGAGCTTGTCATTCATTGTGCTGTGGTAGTGATACGGCGCGTCTAAATGCGTGCCGTTGTGCGTGCACAATTGAACCATTTCGACAGCCCATCCCTCGCCATCAGGCAACTCGCTTTTATCCAACCCGGGGAAGAATTCCGCCATTTGTTCTGCACCCGTATCATGCCGAATGTAGTCAATATTGGGACGCATCGGCGGTGGGTCGCTGACCACGTCATTTTCCAAATAAATCGATAGATCAATAAATCGTCTCATCGCTACTACCCCGTTAATCTGCTTGTCTCTTTATGTAACACCTGTGCTCCAAAACCCTCAACACGAAAGCCCGACAGACTGAGTCTTACCGGCACTCCATCAACCAACAGTAACGGTTGACCCGTAACTTCTTAGCCCGACCAGAGCCGAATAGACACTACCCGCACTACCCGCACT
>DGPO01000063.1:8532-16278 GCA_002390485.1 Halieaceae bacterium UBA4438
ACTCATCGTTACTCGTCGTTGGTGGTCATCCGCGCAATCGTTGCGGTAGTCGAGTGTCCTTCGACAAAGTCCAGAATGACAACCTTGCCACCCTGGGCGATAACGTGTTCGTGTCCTGCAATTTGACTCACTTCGTAGTCCCCCCCTTTGACCAAAGCGTCGGGGGTAACCGCCTTTATAAGTCGAGCTGGCGTGTCCTCTGAGAACGGCACAACGTAGTTCACTGAACGCAACCCTGCGAGCACTGACATGCGCGCGTCTAGGTTGTTCACTGGGCGACCGTCGCCCTTGAGTCGAGACACCGACGCATCACTATTGACCGCAACAATGAGGACATCACCGATCGTTGCAGCCTCGGAAAGGTAGGACACGTGCCCCGGGTGAAGAATGTCAAAACAACCGTTAGTCAGCACAATGCGGTGACCCGCAGCCCTTAACTGTGCAACCGCGGAGAGCAGCTCCACTTCGGTAACCACGCCCTCGTCAACGAGAAGTGAACTGTCAAAAAGTGACTCCGCCTGAAGCGCATCTGCAAGCTCAGAACGCGTCACAGCGGCAGTACCCACCTTTCCCACCACCAGTCCTGCAGCCACGTTAGCGAGGCGCGTCGCAGTTTCGAGCGGCTCATGACTGGCCATTCCCGCAGCGATCGCCGCAATTACAGTATCGCCAGCACCTGTTACATCAAACACCTCTCGTGCCAATGCGGGTAAGTGAAGGGGTTCACCCTCTTTGGTTTGAAGTGTCATTCCTCGCTCGCTTCGAGTCACTAAGACTGCGTCGAAGTCATGTGTTGCGCACAAACTTCTTGCTCTTGAGCTAATCAGGTCGTCGTCCTGAAAACACGCGCCGACAACGGCCTCAAACTCAGACAGGTTAGGCGTAATAACGCTTGCCCCCCGATAGCGTTCAAAGTCAGAGCCCTTGGGGTCCACCAGCACCGGAACGCCCTGACGCTTGCACGCGTCAATGAGCGAACCCACTTGATTCAATGTTCCTTTGGCATAGTCGCTGAGTAGCACCACGTCGTGCTCAGCAATAAGATTCGTCGAGTACTGAAGAAAGGAGCTGTCCACGTAGTCCGAAAATGACCCCTCAAAATCCAGTCGGATCAACTGCTGGCTACGACTCATGACACGCAGTTTGACGATGGTCTCTGCGGCGCAGGGCATTACCGACCAACGGACACCTTTTTCTTCCACAGCCGCTCTTAACACAGCAGCATGCGCGTCATCTCCCACCAGTCCTGACAGAGTCGTTGCAACACCCAGGGCAGCCAAGTTGACTGCAACGTTGCCTGCACCTCCGGGTCTATCGTCAACGTCAGAGACCTTTACGACCGGTACAGGGGCTTCGGGGCTGATACGCGTCGCTTGACCGTGCCAAAAACGGTCGAGCATGACATCGCCGATGACCAACACCTTGGCATTACTAAAACTCGGAACGTTAGTCATCAAGAGCCTCCTCACTGTTAATTGCCGACTCCATGCGATTGGATTCCGATGGCATCACCTCTCGCAGCGCGTCTAAGACCTCCACGGGACGAATACCTCCCATGCAGTCGAAACGTCCGCCACAGGTGGGCCGGCGCTTACAGGGAGAACAGGGCAGCGCATGATAAATCACTCGCACGTTATCACGGCCTGTCTGAGTGTAGGGGCAAGTTGATCCAAACAAGGCAACCGTCGGCACGCCAGCGGCTATACCCATGTGTGTCAGGCCCGTATCAACTCCAATCACCGCATCAGCCCCCTGAATTAATGCTGCACTAACGCCCAGTGGGTGAACGCCCACCCAGTTTTCAACTTTTAAATCATCCAGCATCGCTTGAGCTTCCTCTCGGTCCGCAGGCCCTCCCAAGCAGGCGACTTTCCGCCCTTGGGCCGCTAACGCTGAAATCAGTTCCTGCCAGTGTTCGCGTGTCCAGTGCTTCTGTGGCCGCGTGGTAAATGGAGCCACAACAAGGTAGCGCTCAGTGCCCATTATCACGCCCGCTCGCTCAACGTCCGAAGAAAGAAGGTGCAGGGAAAGATCAAAGTCGCGAGTGTCCCATGCAAGATCTTCGGCTAAGCCAAGGTACTCCGAGCTGATTCGGTTAGTAATACTCTTTTGCAGCCGCCGCGTAAGGAACAGTCGATTGGGTTCTTTTGACTTGAAACCCACACGCTCGACGCCACCCGATAGCCAAGCCAAAAACGCACTTTTAAGCAGTCCCTGAGCATCGATCACCAAGTCGTATTTTTTCGCTCTGAGTTGCGCTCTAAATAAGAGCACGGCTTTTGCCAGGGCAATGAGGCGCTTATCTCGCCAAAGATCAACCCATTCTTGGCGTGGCCACAAAATAACAGTATTGATTTCAGGCCTACCCGCTAAGAGCGGTCGTGTCACACCTTCGGCCAACCAATCGATCTCAGCGTCCGGGTATGTTCGCTTACAGGCAGCCACCAACGGTGATGCAAAGACAACATCACCGATGGCACTTAATCGGATGATCAGTACTCGCCTTGGGGATTTAACATTCATTGATCGATGGGCGACTTAACGAGAGGGTGCATCAGTGGGCTTAGGACAATCTCTGTCGAACGCAATGAGCAATGTAAACGTCAGAAAAATAAGATTGCCGCCAATGTAGGAATAGATGCCCACCGCTGTACCCACTGGGAATACGGCCAAGAGTGACACCAACCCGGCCACAGCGACCGGCATGCGGTCATCCTGCACATAACCCCAGAGCCACCGCAGGAGCAGTAGGTAACCCGCCAGTCCCACCAGTCCAGTCTCTGAAAGCACTTCGAGAATCGTGAGATGCGGATGCCACGTCGCGGCGAGACCCGAAATCGTAATCGTCTCTTGCTGCAAGGCGTACGTCCCAAATCCACGCATACCGACCCCAGTAAACCACTGGTCTTTAAAAGCGTCCCAGGCAACGGACCACAGTTGCGACTGGAACAAGAACGACTGATAACGCGCAGGTGCCTCTGCCATGGTGCCGACTTGTCCCGTGACGACCGACAAATAAGAACCCAATAACAAACCGATAATGGCGGATAGAACAAAACCTGTGACCTGCCGCTTGGCGCCGACTGCTTGACTGCGCAAAGCCAGCATCGCCCAACCAGCCAGCCCTACCAGCGCCAGTATTGCCGAAGACTGATGTCCACTCATCACGACCGCCGCATACACCGGAATTGAGAGAATACCGATACCCATGCCCCCGGCGCGACGCAGCGCCTCCAAAAAAAATGGGGATAAAATAGCCAGTGTTGTTCCATATCCGAGTTGGAACGAACCGGTCACGATTGCACCTTCTTCGCCCAACTCAACGAGCGGGTCACCCAACAGGCTCACGCCCGTCAGTAGCTGTACGAAGCCGTCCACAGCCCAAGCCACGAGCAACATTCCAAGCCACGACATGATGCGCTTGGCGTCGTTGTCCTCGATTTTAGGACTCAAAACCACCCAGGCTGCGAGCCCATAAGCAGTAAAACGAAACACAGCAGACACACCGCGGTCCAAATTGAACGAAAAGATCAGACTAATGAGGCCCGGCAGCGCGATGCAGGCGAACAGCGCGGCCGCTTGCTTCATGCCGGGCAGCGCTTTCATCGCCTCGCGATTGGTTACGAGCGTCCACAGACCAACGACGACCATTAACCAAATGAGTTGCCGTGTGGCGACGCTTACTGCAAGCGAAAAAAACAAGAACACCCACATCAGAGGTGCCGAAACAACATTTTGCTGTGACATTTTATGGCTCTTATAGCAGTCTGAACGCGACCCTCGGCGTCACCGAAGTGACTTGAGGTTAACCAAATCGCTCAGTGAACTCCAGCCGAGTAAATTAATAAGCCAACAATCAACAATTTAACTTGCGCAGGGCGTTTGGAGCGTGTTTCATCGCTGTCATGTTGTTGTCTCACCAGAAAAAATTTCTTTTTGTTCACATCGCGAAAACGGGCGGGACCAGCGTGCGCGCGGCCCTTCAAAATCAGCGATGGCGCGACCCGTATTACGCCCCTATCTGGCTCGCAAGCAAACTCAGTGGCTTGGTGAATCACGAGGTCGGCATAAAACTCCCACGACATGCAAAAGCAATTGCGGCAAAGGAAATGCTGCCGCACGCGTTTTATCAAACGCTCTTTAAGTTCGCGTTTGTTCGCAATCCTTGGGATTTACAGGTCAGCTCCTACCACCACATTCGTCGGGAACGTCCGCATTTGCTCAAAGCTGAGGAAAGTTTCGAGGCATTCCTTCGCCGAAAGCTGGACCCAAGCCGCGAATGGCAGTATCACATTGATACGTCAATCACTCCCCAGACCGACTACCTCGTTGATCTCAATGGCAACCTGATTGTTGATTTCATTGGGCATTACGAGACACTGCAACAGGACTTTGACCACTGTTGTCAGCGGATTGGCGTCCCCGGAATTGAACTCCCGCACCGCCGAAAAGCGGAGGATCGGCTCGTTTATCGCGAGTACTACACGCCTGACACACAAGCATTAGTCAGCAGAGCCTTTGCACGCGACATCGAAATGCTGGGCTACGAGTTCTGATTGACACCCAGTAACAGATCCGCAGCTTGAAGTAGGCTACTCACGCGAACACTCCCAGGTTCTGGTGACCCCGTGGTCACGTGAAATCGTCGCGCAATACCGGCGCTCGCCCCCGCCGCCATGTCAGAGGCTTTATCCCCGACAAAGGCAGAGCGTTTGGCATCAATATTGTGATCGTCGATCGCACGCAGTAACAAGCCTGGCGCAGGCTTTCGGCAGGAACAGGATTTTCGGTACTCAGCAGAGACACCGTCGATATGATGAGGGCAATAATAGACCCCCGCTATAGAAGCACCCTGGCGACTCAGCTCATGGCGCATGTGCTGAGTAAGCGTCGCGAAATCTTGCTCTGAATAGTAGCCTCGCGCAATACCAGACTGATTTGTCACAACAATCAATGCGTAACCTGCACGCGACAGTCGCTGCATAGCCTCGATAGCCCCGGGTAGAAACACGAACTCTGACCATTGACTGACGTAGCCCGTATCGTTGTTTATGACCCCATCACGGTCTAGAAAAACGGCGGCTTGAGTCGACACCTAAGCGATGTCCAATCCTAGCTCGTCTTCGATCAGTGCACAGAGCAAGTGCCCCATCACGATGTGCATTTCCTGAATACGCGCCGTGACGTCAGAAGGCACCACGAGTGAAAGATCACAGGCGCTGTGCAACCGCCCGCCTGTCTTGCCTGTGAATCCAATAACTTTGGTTTTTAGAGCTTGGGCCGTGTCGACCGCGTTCAAAATATTCGTTGAATTTCCTGATGTCGAAATAGCAATGAGTACATCGCCCTCGCGACATAAGCCCGCAACCTGACGACTAAACACTTGATCATAGCCGTAATCATTGCCAATAGCCGTCAGCGCCGACGTATCGGTCGTTAATGCAATCGCGGGGAGCGACCTTCGATCCGCGACAAATCGTCCGATCAACTCTGCGGCAATGTGCTGCGCGTCGGCCGCTGACCCACCATTACCACAGAGGTAAATTCGATTTCCGGCGGCCAGCGCAGTAGCACAGAGTTGCCCCGCATGGACAATCGTGTCCTCAAGGGCTGCCATTGCAGTCACAACCTGCTGGTGTTCATCGAGTGTCTTTCTTACCAGTTCCTGCATTTGGTCCCTTAAGGCCTCCTGGACTGAGCATACCGAGGCAATACCTGTTCACGATGTAAGCAAAGTTTAGCATGCAACGAATCGACAAAAACCGTGTGTCGCCGAGGTCAGCAGACCCGGTCATCAACCGCCACTCGATAGCACCATGGCTGTGTCGCTATAGCGGATGCCTTATGGGCGGCTTAACTAGTTGTCACGATCCTCGAAACGTTCAGTGCGCTTCTCACCAATTCGTTTGTAAGCAATTGGGATACACAAAAGAACGACAATAAGGAACAACCACACGGAACTATTTCTCCTCACTCGGTGCGACAGCCGTGCCCCAGGCCACCATCTCCGAGACGCCTTGCGTAATTTGTGACGATGCAAAACGAACACCGACCACCATTGTGCCGCCGAGGCCAAGGGCATCGGCTTGCATGCGAAAAATCGCTTCCTCACGCGCGTCAGCCATCAGCTTGGTGTAAGAGGTCACTTCGCCCCCCACCAGGTTTTTCAAGGCTGCGGTAATGTCACGACCAATATTTCGGGAACGCGCTGTACTGCCGCGCACTAAACCGAGCACCTTCATGCCCTCAGGTACAGCCTCTATGCTCAGTAAATCAATGTCGGATGGATCTCTCGCCATGTCAGTCTCCTGCTTCGCTTTCTGGGTACGCGGCAATGCACTCTAGCTCTAAACGAGCGCCCAACGCTAAACCATTCGCGCCCAGCGCCGAACGTGCAGGATAGGGCTTTTCAAAATAACCGGCGTAAATCGCATTAAACTCCCCCCACTCTGAGACGTCGGCAAGAAAAACCGTGCACTTAACAACGTCTTCGAAACCCAGTCCTCTGCGTTTCAAAGCACCACCCATATTGTTCAGTGTTTGACGCGCTTCTGCTTGAATCCCACCGGCGACAAGCTGGTTTTTGTTATCGACACCGAGTTGCCCGGAGATCAGCAATAAGTCCCCGACGCGCACCGACTCGGAAAATGGGAGCCCTTGGCCAGCCATAGGACCTTCGTCATAAAACACAGGTTGAGCCCCGACTGAAGCGCCGCAACACAACATCAATACCATTAAAACGGGTCTCATCGTCTCTTCCTCTCATCGTTGGCCGATACAGTTTCTCCGACACGCGCCCGCCAAAAAGCTGTTAAGATCGCGCGCTCGCTGAGGTTCCTATGTCCGCCGATTTAATCTTACTGTTCATACCCACCATTGCCGCAATTTCATTGACGCCAGGCCTGTGTATGACCTTAGCATTCACACTCGGGCTGTCGATAGGCTACCGCCGCACTTTATGGATGATGGCCGGTGAACTCACGGGTGTGGCCACTGTTTTTGGTGCCACCTTTTGGAGCCTGGGTTGGCTCTTGTCCAGAGACATGATCTATTTTCAGATCATCTCGCTAATCGGCGGAACTTACCTGCTGTACCTCGCGGTTCGTCTGTTTAATGAAACGCCCGAACAAATAGAGGCGCGTAATCTGGAAAACACGCGGGCGTCAGCTCTGGCGCTTTTGGGCTTTGTCACCGCTGTGAGCAACCCTAAAGGATGGGCCTTCTTACTGGCATTACTGCCAGGCTTTGTGTCGACAAATGCCCCATTACTGCCGCAGTTCGCAATCATGCTGGCCATTATGCTCACAACCGAATTTCTTTCTATGACAGCCTACGCCACCGGTGGACAGTGGCTAGCCACGCGACTGAGCAGCACTCACGGCCTTCTCAATGCCAATCGTGTGGCCGCGAGCATGCTGGGATTAGCGGCACTTTGGGTTTTGAGTGGCGCGCTAAACTGAGCGGGTATTAGGGGTGCTTTGCGATGAACGACTCGAGGTATTGAACCAGTTCATCAGGAATGTCCTCCTGACAAAAATGACCTACCCCTGTCACTTGCACAATCTCCCCAGTGGGAAACAGCCCTTGGAAATCACTGACTGCGTGATCAGGTGCTATACCGTAATCCTTATCACCTGAGATGAGCATCGCCGGCTTTGATTTGAGCGCTGCTAGGTCGCATTTCTCCATGGTTTCAAACACAAACGGCAAAAAGCGTCCGTAGTGCACATCGAGCGGAAAGTTAAT
>DGPO01000030.1:0-5493 GCA_002390485.1 Halieaceae bacterium UBA4438
GAACCTGAGCCTGAACCGGAGCCCGAAGAATTACCCCGCGCTATTAGTCACGTGGTCTTCTTGGTGGTCGATCAAGACGGTAATGAGTCTATTGTTAAAGTTGATAACTGGGAGGAAGAGGTCACTGATCCATCGGCCCCTGAGGAACAATATGCGGCGGTGGAGGAATACCTATCATTACAAGGCATTGATGCAACGGTAGTTGATCATGCGATAAAAGCGGGTTCGTATCAGGGAAATAGTGGCGGCGGGATTTTCTTGAGTGACGGCTCGCGGGTTTTAGAAACCGAGGTAAGTGATTATTGGTTTGGAGAGGCGTGGACTGGTAAGGCGTTTAATGGGCCCAACGTAGACTATGAGATTGACTTCAACGACCTGCCTGATTCAGAGGATTTTGTTGACCAAGACCTTTTGTCTAAGGTGGTTCGGGACGTTGGCGAAGATAATGACAACGCGGAAGATGAGTCGGGTAATCTAGGGTCTAACAATTTGGGTGGTACTCGTGTTGCTGGCGATGAAAGCGAGTTGACTCGAAGCGAGGAGATATCCTTAGGTGTGAGCGATAACTCAGGGCCAACACCGCTCTCTGATTTGGCCATCGATAACTTTGATTTGTTTATTCCTGAGGAGACGGTCTCTGGTGGTGAAGATGTCCGCTATCTTTCGTCCCAAGACGAGTCGAGCGTGGCCGTGGAGACTGATGATGCGGCAAATTTGTTAGACTTAGCCGTCGCTATCGAGTCAGGTGATGTTATTTCAGAGGAAGATGATTTACTCGGAGTCGTGAGCGACAGTGATGCTCTAGAAACGGGTACTCAGATCGCGAGACACGAGCTGGATTCTTCAGGGCTTGAAGAGAACCTCCGGCTTGACCTAGACGATGCCGACAGCACGGAACATTTCGACTAACGGCTGGCTGACGGGATTGGCGAAGGGAGGTCGGTAAATGATCTACGTGAAGCGAGATGCTGATGGGCAAATTGTGGCTGTCAGTCAGAAGCCTTTAGACGGTTTTTCAGAGAGCGATGATCAATCGATGACCGAGGTTAATCTGTTTTTCGAGTCCTCGGCCGGTGGCGCCTTCAAAGCCTCAGATTTAGAGTTTATTCGCGCTTTAGACGACGTCATTGACCTCTTGATTGCTAAGAATCTAATCCTATTCACTGAGCTACCCGCGGCAGTTCAAGAGAAATATGCTCAGCGAACGAAGATGAGAGCGCGTCGTCGCGACTCATTGCACCTACTCGAGGACGAAGAAATCTTGTAGGGAGGCGCTTACTCCACGGCTCTTCCTGATATACCACTTACGCCCAGCGAAAATGCCATATCGCCATCCGCCGCAGTGTTAACACCTTCGCCGATACACTCGATGCCTAAGGATTTTGCAACGGCACTGAAACTCGACACCACTGAACGATTACCCTCGTTGGTCGAAAGACCTTGCGTGTAGAGCGAGTCCAGTTTCAAGTATGTGGGTCCGAGCCGTGCCAATTCGGCAATAATTTCAGCTCTATAGCCCATGTGCTCTATACCAACTTGAATATTATAGGGCGCCATCCGCGAAATCAGATCTTCGAAACCGGTTTTTGAGGCCAGGACCGCAGATTCAGAGAGCTCCAAACCCAGTCGGCCCACTATTGAAGTATTCGTTTGCTTGAGCTGTCGTTCGAGCCAGTTCGCGAACGAATTACCGCGTAAGCTGTTGGACGAAAGATTGATATGTAAGCGCTCGTCCTTCGTCTTCAGTGACTCAATGGCACACTTAACAACGTTCTGATCAAATTCGTGACCGAGCCCAAGTCGGAATACCCAGGGCATAAATTGACCCGCATTAAATTCTTCATCGCCAACCGTTATCCGTGCCATGCCCTCAAGGTGAAGGACCGTGCCATCTTTTCGTTTGACGGGGAACCAAGACAAGGACAGACGACCTTCCGACAACGCGGTGGCAAGATTTTGCTGCCAAAAGCGCTGGCGACTTTGCACGCTCTCTGGATTTGCGTACTGCTGTGCTGGGACTACCGGCACACCGGCCTGAAGCTCAGATTGGGCAAGCGCACTGTCTAGGACTGAGAGTAAATCACTGGCACTGTCACCGTATTCATACTCAATGCATGCAGCAGCCACACTTTCGGTGCCGTCAATACCATGCCGTGTAAGGACTTCTCTGACTTGACGCTGCATGCTATTGGCGAGATTTTTTGCATTATTTTCGCTCGTCGCAACGGCACAAATATCCGCACCGTTCATCCGCCCAACACTGCAGTAAGACCCATAACTTCCATCACTGCTGAGTTTGTTGAGCTCCTCCCCAACGTCGCTTAAGACGTTGTCTATAACGCCTCGGCCATATTCTCGATTCATGTCGGCAAGGCCAAGAATTCGTATTAACCCAACGGACCCCAGCGCTTCTTCATTTTCTCGACTAAGCTTTGCGTTGAATTGTTCTACGAGCGTTTCTCTGTTGAGTAACCCCGTTATTTCATCAAGATCAGAGGAGGCCTTTTTGTCTTTCAAAAGCTGGGCTTCGTCAGAGAGCATGGTCTGCACACGTTGTGACAGCTCATTCATTGAGCGTGCGACGTCGGCAAACTCTCGTGTGTTGGGTATGGCAATTTTAGTGAAGCGTCGCTGACCAATAGCGGCAGCTTGCGCTACCACCTGACCGAGCGGAATGAGTAACTTTGAGAGTAAAACCTGACCGATTAGACCGGCGGCGAAAAATGCCACTAAAAGCGCGAAGGCGCTTCGCTTGGTTGCCGTCCAAAGCTCATCATAAGCACTGCCGCCAAAGGGGGTGAGTTTAAGTTCCCAAGTATCCCAACCCTGCTGAATAGGTGCGCTGGCCGGTGCAGTGGACACCTCAAATAAGCGCTGAAACCAGTCAGGGACGCGCGTCGCAGGAGTGGTATTTTGCGCGACGAAGACCACATTGTTTTGTGGATCACGGAGCTCAACGGCTTCAAATTCACTCAGGTTAGTGATGGTCGACAGCTGAATTTCTGCCACTACGGGATCCAATTCTCGAGCCGATAAGACCAGCGCTAATGTCCGCGCAGTATTTTCGGTTTCTATAGCAAGCTGCTGCTCGAGAGCTGCACTCCCTGACAGACCAAAAACAGTGAGGGTCACGGCAAATACCGTCACTAAAAGCGCCCCAATACTTATCCATAGTCGTTTAAGTAATGACATTTGAGATCTCCTTGGTCACAGCTTAATGCCTTCTGCTTGCGCCCGGTTAATCATTTGTCGCCACTGCGACAAGCGAGAGGACGGTGCGACGTCAGTCGTCTGACGACTGTCTCCGATCCAGAGAGCGTCACTGTTAAAGCTAAAGACAGGTTTGAGGTCCCTGCGCTCATTGGCAGGCAGTACTTGCGGGTCTGCATTATCTAGAATGAGGGGAATCGCACCGGGCGCTTCATACCAGGCCAAGACCATGTGTGCTTGAGAGCGCCCGCCGGGTCTCTGAAGTTTTACATACGTTAGTCGGAGCTGCTCTGACGGGACCCCTAAATGACGAAGGCTGACATACTTCGCAATGGTGAAATCCTCGCAATCACCTCTTCCTTCTCCAAGTGTTTCAGCAGGGGTTGCCCAAAAATCTAAGGCCCCGTAAATGGCGACATCAGATTGCCATGTGACGCGTTGGTTGAAGAACTGATTAACCCCCTGAAGCTGTTCGATCACCGGAATTGAATCCAGTGCGATCAGCTCTTGACGCCACGCGTTGCCGCGCCTGACCGCTACCGGACCGTAGCGCTCAGCCAAGACCGACTCGAACTTCGAAAAATTACTGAAAGATGGGTTTGCAATCGGGCTATTTGCGACAATTACGATGGTGCAAAACAAAAGTATTTTTGCCTTTTGTGCTAGACTAGACCCTTGTATTTGTGGGTTTATGTTGTGCGGTGTGCGCATATACTGACGATGCCTGCCCAGCGACTGTCTCCCCAAGGAATAACGATAGCCTTGACGGCCGGCAGGGGCTACTAATTTATTTTAAGAGGTGTGTGGACAGGGTGATTAAGAAGGTGCTTATAACGTCGCTCGCACTGATTCCGTTAACAGTGCAAGCCCAAGGTATAGAGACCTACGCCGATGCGCTGGAGCGCTCGTTGTCTAACAACCCTGGGCTCTTGCGCACCTTTTTCGAATTTGCGGCGTCACGAGAGCGTGTTGACGTGGTGTCTGGTGAGCTTAGGCCCTCTATCGATCTGTCGGCCGTCGAAGGACGGGAGGATCGAAAAACACCGTCGTCCAGCTTTGGTCGCTACGATCGCAGCGACGTACGATTTACCGCCACTCAGTTGTTATTTGATGGTTACGAGACCCGAGATCGTATTCACGCGGCTGAGTTTGAGGCGCGACGCGATTTTCAGGGACATATTAGAGCGTCTGAGACTGCCGCACTGGAGGTCACGCTGACCTACTCCGAGGTCGCTCTTTATCAGCGCCTGAAGGATTTTGCGGAACAGAATTACTTTGTGCATCGTCAAGTCGCGAGTCGTATTGAGGATCGCGTGGGTAGCGGTGTGAGTAAAGGCGTCGATCTTGAGCAGATAAAAGCGCGATTGGCTCTGGCCGAATCCAATGTATTAACCGAAGTGACTAACCTTTTTGATACTGAGGCGGAGCTCCAGCGACTGACTGGAGAGCGTGTTTCTTCGTCGCGACTCCCGTTTCCTTTGATACCGCGCGAGCTTGTTGGCGATTCTCGGGAAGATGTACTGCGTCGCACGCTTGATCAGAGCCCTAGAGTTCGAGAATCAACAGAGGCGTTGCTCGCTGTCAGTGCAAGTCGAGACTCGGCAAGGGGGCCATTTTTTCCGCGAATAGATTTACGATACCGTAATGAACGCTCGACCAATATTGAGGGAATCCAAGGTGACTTCGAGACCGAGGCCGTCGAGCTAGTTTTTAACTTCAATTTTTATCGAGGCGGCAGCGATAGTGCGCGACGTCGAGAGAGTAACCAGCGTTATTACGCGGCTATGGAGGCTCGAAGGCAGGCCTGCTGGGATACGCGACGAGAGGTCCTCATCGCTTATAACGAGTCGCAGGTCTTAGAGCGTCAGATCGAATTTCTTGGACAGCAGCTTGTGTCGCAACGGCTAGCAAGAATCGCCTACGAAGACGAGTTTGATATTGGTAGTCGTAGCCTTTTAGATTTGCTCGACAGCCAGAACGAACTCTTTGACACGCAACGCGCACTGGTGCGTGCAGAAACAGCGCTAATCGCGGCTCGAGCAACCGCATTGGCAGAGGCCGGCGAGCTATTATCCGCTTTTGGCGTTCGAATTGAGCGCGCAGACAGTGGTGATTGGGGCTGGGATCCATCGCTAAGCAGTGCATATGCGGCGTGTCCTGGTGAGTCCGCCCGATCTGTTCCGGTTGATTTCGATGATGTTTTTGAGCGCGTCCAGCAATCACTTGAAGGAGTGGTGAATTAGTCTGGAGATTGCTTTAGCGAGCGCAGAAAATCGATGTCCG
>DGPO01000030.1:5529-18784 GCA_002390485.1 Halieaceae bacterium UBA4438
TTTGTCCGAGTTTTTGTCGGAATGTCTTTGTTCTTCGCGCTGGGCGGGTTGCTTATCGCCTCGATTAACTATGAATTTCGTGATGTTCAAACAGATTTTGCCAATGCTAATAAGCAGTTCATTGAGCTTTCAAAAGATCGCGAAGCCCTTGCCCAACTGATTTTGCTGGGTGAGCCACTACCTGCGTATTTGATTGATTCGTTTGCTCAAAGACCCTTGCCCTATGGGTGCTGTAGATCAGAGCAGTCAATGTACGTTAGCGCTGTCAGCGATTTGTCCGTAGGCGACAGAGCGCCGGGTGATCAATACCGAATTTCTGAGTCTTGGGAGCAATTGGTAAGAGCAATGCAGCAGGCGTTGGCTTCCGCAAGTGCTGACATGGAGCGTTCTCAGGCGCTGAGCAATACGGTTGTTCCACTGCTGGCCATATTGCTCTTTATCGTCAGCGTGCTTCTCTCGTTTCTCTTTGTGAATAAAAGATTATTGCGACCGTTGGAAAAGCTCACTGCATTTGTTTTACACCTAATGCGTGGGGGTGAGCCGGCACTGCCTGGTCTTGATGGCGCGGTCTCAGAGGTCAAGTTTCTGCAAGACTCTTTTGGCACCATGGTCACGGACTATCGTAGTCACCTCAAGAGTTCGGGTCAGCGAACACTCGAGGTGACGCAGACTTCTGACGCGTTGGACATTCAGATACAAACGCTGATCGAGATGGCCGATCGGCCGGCGCTCATTTTAGATGCAACAGGCGCCGTACGATCTTGGAATCGGCAAATGGTGGCAATTACTGGTATCGGCAAGTCCAGCGCGGGGCGATTGATTTTCAGTACTGAATTTTTAGCGGGCGCCTCGCGTGAAATTTTTGAGGACGCGTTTCAAACTGCCAGAAGCGGACGCATACCGAATGAGTTTAGGTGTTTATTGAGTCTAAGAGGGGGTCGGACTATTAAGCTGCAAGTGCAGTTGAGCCCACAGGTTGAGTCAGGTTTGGGTGTAAATCGCGTGTTGGCTGTGCTTTTAGTAGAAAAAAAGGATCTCCCGACCGAGACGGGTTTGCGAGTAGATAAGCCTCTCGCCTCGTCGGTGTTTAGCGGTGAACTGTCCCTGTCAACACGGTGGTTGCAATACCCGGACACGCGCGTCACGGAGAAGGAAATTCGGCGCCAACATAAAGCGTTAAAGACCGCTATCGATTGGGTCGGTCAGCAGTCCTATTTATGCGATACGACGGACCTGAACTTGACAGAGTTGCTCGAATATTTTGGTGCTACCCTTGAGCCCAGACTGCTTGATTTAGACTTATTGCTTGAGGTGAACTTAAGCGCCAGTCCGGTGATGGTATCCGCTGATGCGGGTCGGCTCATTGAGGTGCTGACTAGCCTTACTGACAATGCGATTGAGGCAACCATTGATCACCCCGTCAATGATCGGGTTATTTCGCTGACGCAGGGTGACGATGAGTCTGGCTTTGCGGTCCTTAAGGTGCGAGACAGTGGCGTTGGGGTGCCGCTCGAGTTGAGGACGCGGATTTTTGAGCCGTTTTACACATCGAAAAGCGGTAGCGGGCATATCGGACTCGGACTCACTCATGCCCGCGACGTCATTCGCAGTATGTCGGGGGTGCTCGAAGTATCGCCCGATTCACATGATCTTGGACGTGTTCTAGTGTTGAGACTGCCGTTGGGTCACGGTCCGGAGCACAAGTAATGGTGGCAATGTCCAAGCGATCTCAGCTGATATCCGTTCTGATTGTTTGGTTAGTGGCTTCAGTGGCATCGGCGACTCCGCTGTCATTGGGGTTTCTTGATTTTGGGGTGTATCAGTTACCGGGATTTTTACTGCTTCGGTACGTCAATGCAGTGCGTATTTGCGCGATCCTATGGTGTTTTTTGGGAATGATCGGCGTAGCCACGACTGTGCCATACGGTTTTTGGATAGAAGCCGCTGCGTTTAGTCTTCTCTTGCTCTCTTTAGACACCTTTGCGGCAAGTGGGCGGGCGGAGGATCGACTGTACATAGGGTTATCTACAGTATTGATTTTTTGCTTCCCGTTATACAGCTGGGCCTTGAGTCTGTCCCGAGACGAGGGTTTGTTGTATACGGCAGCGCATGCGGCTTCCTTCGTGATACCCACTGTATTTTGTCTTGTACTGGCCGAGGTTCTTTGGGCTGTTGGTCGGCTTGTGTCAAACGATTATTTTCAAAAATATGCCCGTCCTGAAGAAAGTGAGCGACCTTCGATTCGGTCCCTGGGGACTGTCTTTACGTGTGTTTTAATAGCATTAGCTTTTTCCATATTCCTCGCTATTTGGTCCGTGCGCTGGGGTTCAGTGTTGACCGACACCACTCGTGATCTCGTCGATCAGTACGGCCAAAATTTACTGGTGAGCAATCGCCACGAAGTTGCGCTTTCGGCTCGCAATGCATACTCGCGATACCGAGACACCTCCCCTCCGTGGATGACGACCGATGAGCGATTTGTCTTTGTGCGTTTGGACTCAAGTGGCAGTGACGAGACACTTATGGACCCGCGATTACTGGGTGAGTCAGAATCTGTTGAGATTCAGAAATTTCTTATCGCGATCAATAAGCAATTGCCGAAGTTCTATTACCGTGCGGCAATGGGCGCAGAGTTTGCCCGTATGAGCTCGCCGCTTTACTTGGAGATAGAAGGCGAACAGTACCCGATTCACTCCCTCGCATTCGAAAATAATGTCCTCTTCGTCGTTGACACCGCGCCGGAAACCCACTTTTCGGAGCTGCATTCAGATACGCCAGAAATCGAGGCCCGCATTGTAGATCTGGCAGATTTAGAAAGTTTGCGACAGTCTTCGAGCGCTCGAACAATTATTGATGAAGATTGGATGGGCGGTGTGCTCTGGAATGATGAAAACCCCAGGCCGGTAGCCCTTTCTAGGTTGGCTGGGATTACTCCCACCACACGACTCTCAGTGCCTGTATCGGACAGGATTACGCAAGATTACGAGCTGGAGTTGCCCGCCTCTAAGACCCTACTTGTTGATCTATACGTTTGGCCCAAACTACAGGTTTTCTTAAGAGCAACCGTGACAATGTCGCTCTTTCTCGCAACAGCTTTGCTCATCACCTCGTGGCTCACCATGGTTCTGGTGGGGCGCCTCATTAGGCCGATTTCACTGCTGTTGGAGGGGTTTGAGGATATAAAACTCCGTCATGCCAATTTGGCAGCGTCACAGGGCGCGGTTGAGCCGCTGACAATCACAACAAGCGCAGTTTCGTATGAGTTAAACGAATTACAGGAGACTATTGTATGGTTTTCTGAGGAGGTCGCCTCGGCAGACAAGCAGCTTCGGTCTGCGATTACGGGTTACCACAGATTGCTCAGTTCATTGCCTCTGGGCGTTATGGAAATTGATGAGGGCTATCAGCTACTCTTTCGCAATGAGGCTATGTCCGAAGTGACGGGAGACAGCGCGGAGGCGTCGTATCGGCTTCGTCAGCGCGCCGAGCAGCTGTTCGAGTCTGGCCAAACCTTAGATGAGTACACCTTACACCTCGATGACCAACCCCCGCGGCACCTTCTTCTTGCGGTGAGTATTCGGGAAAATAATGCAGGGCAAAAATCAGGTTTTTGGTTGCTCACCACAGATCTAACCCGGCAAAAGGAGACCGACGCACAATTACTGCAGACCGCAAAGCTTGCGACGCTGGGTGAAATGTCGACCGGTATGGCTCACGAGCTCAATCAGCCGCTAAACATCATCAAGCTCGCGTTGAGTAATTTGAGTAACAGTGTTGCCAAGGGCCGCGCAACCGAAGCGTCGATTATGGAGCGTCTATCCCGCATGGATTCCGCGGTGGACCGCGCCGCGACAATTATTGATCACATGCGAGCCTTTGGGCGGGTTGCGGCCGAGGACTTTGCACCATTCAATATTCTGTCTTCAATCAGGTCAGCCAGTGAGTTAGTAAGGGAGCCCATGACAGCAAAGGGTGTAATACTGGAAGATCAGGTAGAGACACCCGTTTGGGTGGTGGGGAACGCGATTCAATTTGAGCAAGTGTTAATCAATATGATTAACAATGCCCGAGACGCTATTTTGACAACGGCATCATCGGGTGTGATTACGCTTCGTCAATCAATAGATCAGGAGTATGTCACGGTCATGATTGAGGACACGGGCGGCGGTATTCCCCTCGATGTTTTGCCCCATGTTTTCGAGCCGTTTTACACGACTAAGCCAGTGGGAAAAGGTACAGGTCTCGGTGGGTCGATTAGTTATGGAATAATTCAAGATATGCAGGGAAGTATTTGGGCTGAAAATACGCAAAAGGGTGCTCAAATATCGATTCGCCTGCCGCTGAGCGACGGTGCGCATGACACGCGTGTGGAGGAGGAGTGATGAACAGACTTAAAGTCCTTGTGGTTGATGACGAGCCTGATATTCGGCTCGAGTTACAGGACTTTGTTGAGGAGCTCGATTTTCAGTGTGTTCTCGCGGCAAACGGTGAAGAAGCGCTCTTAGCATTTAAGCAAGACGATAGTATTCAAATCGTCTTGTCGGATCTTACTATGCCCGGAATGTCAGGTCTGGAGCTGCTCGAACGAATCACGAAGGACACCGACACGCGTTATCGTACCCGTCGTTTTATTTTTATGACGGGCAACGGAGATACGCGCGCAGTGATTGACGCGATGCGCCTCGGGGCTTCGGAGTTCATGATCAAGCCTATGGATCTTGATTTATTGGAAGACACCTTAGTGGAGGCTCGTGAATACGTTACGGCAGAGCGTTTTCGTGTGCTCAATGAACAGGCGCGAGAAGCCGAATTGGCCGCGACCCAAGTCGAAGTTAGCGGCCTCAACCGAGATATTAGAAAAGCGTACTCAGAGGCGCTAGCGTGTTTGGCACGAGCGGCTGAATACAAAGACCCTGAGACTGGCGCGCACATTAATCGAATCGGTGCTTATGCTGCGCTCCTTGCCGCTGAACTTGGATGGTCGCGTGAGCAGTGCGAGATGATTCGACTGGCCGCACCGCTTCACGATGTGGGCAAGGTGGCCACGCCGGATGCCGTGCTGCTGAAAAAAGGCCCGTTAACCGATGAAGAATTTGCGACCATGCGACAGCACCCTAAATTTGGGTACGACGTCCTCTCAGTGTCAGACTATCCCGTTATGGCAATGGCGGCACGAATTGCGCTGAATCACCATGAACGCTGGGACGGTGGTGGCTATCCGCGTGGTCTGACTGGGAGTGAAATTCCGATGGAGGCCTCGATAACAACGTTGGTTGATGTTTACGATGCGCTTCGGTCGGTGAGGCCTTACAAGCCTTCGATGACGCACGAAGAGGCGATGACGGTCATACTTGAGGGCGACGGACGGACAAGCCCCACGCATTTTCGACCCGAGGTGCTCGAGGCATTTAAAGGCGCCGATCAGGCTATGAATCATATTTTCGAGTCGATGGCAGATTAATGCGGTTAAGAAGCGGAAAGGAGACCCAGTGAAGGCCTTAATCGTTGAAGACAGCGCGACCTTGTGCGCGATCTATGAGGCTTATTTAAGGGGAATTGGCCTGGAGATTTTCTTTGCAACGACGTTGCAAGAGGCTCGCCAGTCACTTCATAACGTGAAGCCTGATTTTGTATTGCTGGATATTGAGCTGCCTGATGGGAATGGTCTTGAGCTGATGGCTGGGCTCGATAATGTCGCGCCAAAACCGGTCATTGTGGTCATGACGGGGCACGGCAGTGATTGGGCGGAGCGCGCGCTTGCCGAGGGAGCTTCAGACTTCTTGGCCAAGCCCTTTGACTCAATTCGGTTGCGCGTCACGGTGCAAAATGCCATGCGCAGGAAAGAGCTGAATGATCAGATTGGGGCGCTGTCTGAGCGCAGAGATAAACTGGGTGGGCTAGTGGGTGTATCCGCATCGATCCGGAGCGTTTATGACACTATTGAGCGCATCGCCGCGGCAGATGGAACCGTCTTAATCACGGGTGAGAGTGGCTCGGGTAAAGAGTTGGCGGCACGGGCGGTTCATGACCTATCGGCACGGGCCCCCGATCCTTTTGTGATCGCGGATTGCGCAGCCATGTCGGGTGGAACGATCGAACGCGAGTTGTTTGGCGAAGATCGACGAGATTCTCCAGCCGGCTGGATTCATCAAGGCTTGGTGGCGCGCGCAGAGGGCGGCACGTTGTTTCTTGACGAAGTAGCAGAGCTTGACTTCGCCGCACAGTCACTGCTTCTGAGATTTTTAGAGAGTGGCGTATTTCGCTCTTCAGGCACCGGTGAAGAGACGTCGACCCCGGTGCGTATCATCGCTTGCACAAATCGTGATCTGCTGGAAGAGGTGCGTGCTGGACGCCTTCGCGAGGATCTCTATTACCGGCTGCAAGTGCTGCCTATACGAATGCCTGCGCTTCGAGAGCGTCTTGAAGACGTTCCGATATTGGCCACAACGATTTTACAGCGTCTGGCGCGCCAAACAGGCAAAACGTTCGATCCATTAACAGATGATGTATCCAAGCGTCTTTGTGGCTATGCGTGGCCGGGTAACGTACGACAGCTCGAAAATATGCTGCGTTGGATGACGGCAATGCTTGTCGGAACCAGCATTAGCACATCGATTATTGATGACGCTATTGCACAGTTTGATGACACGTTCGAAGGACGCCATTCGGTCAATGAAACGGTGGCCGATAACGTCGACGATACCCAGGCTATTACACCGCTTTGGCTTGTGGAAAAGCGGGCGATACAGCAGGCGATTGATGTCAGTGATGGCAATATTAATCGAGCAGCGGCGCTCCTTGAGGTCGCCCCCTCAACCATTTATCGAAAGATGCAGACCTGGAAAAATAGCGGCGCCTAGGTTTAAACCTGCGAGGAGGAAATACAAAGATGTACGGAGTGATCAATAAATCTTTGCGCGACATGGTTACCGAGGGTCACGGCGAGTCGGTTTGGGGGCAGGTCATGGTCAAGGCCGGTGTCCCGAATGATAGTTTTTTATCGATGCGCAGCTACGACGACGAGATCACGTATCGATTAGCCGTCGCTTCCTCTGATGTGCTGGGTATTGATGTGGACTCGGCATTACATGCCTTTGGGAAGCATTGGGTTAATCACACGTTAGCTCGTGACTATGACGCGCTTGTTCGCTCGACAGGCAGTACGATGCTCGAATTTCTCAACAACCTCAATGCGCTGCACGATCGCATCAGTACCACGTTCTTAGACTACCAACCCCCAGAATTCCGTGTCAGCGCGCTAAAAAATAGCCGAATGTCGGTTGAGTATATTAGCCATCGAGAGGGGCTCAATAGTTTTGTTGCGGGGCTGCTTGTCGCTCTCAGTGAGCGCTTCAATGAGCCTATGACTATTAAAGATATTGAGGATTTGTCGGTAGACGCAGGAACACATACCCGTTTTCATCTCCTAATGGAGGATTAAGTGGATCCATCGACGTCAACTTGGGAAACGCTTAACCACTTGTTCACTGTCGTCGTCGATATCGACGAATTTGGACAGTCGCAGCGGATGAGTTCCTTGGTCAGGGCGCGCTTTGGTGTTTCGGCGGAGGACAGCTTTAACTTCTTTGACGCCTTCGAATTTAAGCGCCCGGCGCGCTTTAGTGGCGGTGTTAGCGGCGCTTTAGCGTCTCCAGGGCGCCTTTTTCTTGGGTACTCTTTGGAGGCACAGTTGGGTATTCGTGGGCAGATTATTAAATCTGTTGATTTAGAGGGCGGGGCCTTGTTCGTCGGTGTACCTTGGATGGCCTGGACTCATGAGCATTGTGGCGAAGATCAGCTGCAGTTTAATGATTTTCCACCTCATGACTCCCAAATGGATCAACTGTTGTTGCTGTCCTCTCAGCAAAAAATGCTGTCAGATCTTCAGCAGCTCAACGATGACCTGGCGGGTGCGAAGCAAACACTCGAGGGCCAAGGGGAGCTGCGACAGCGCTTTTTTAATCGAGTGAGTCATGAGGTGCGGACACCGTTGATGGGGGTCAGTAGCGCCCTTACGCTTCTGCGTGACCGACTCGATAATCACGACGCGTTAAATCTCCTGTCCTTGGCCGACGCCAGCGTTGATCGCGCGACCGAGGTCATCAACTTTGCGTTGAGTAATGCATCGGGCGAGGCCGTTGATAACGAGTCGTTGACAGTCGCTACCGATATTCGACATTTAGTGCGCAAGGTGAAAACACTTTTCGAGGCGACAGCGTTTCAGAAAGGGCTCAGTCTCGTCACTCACGTTGATGATGCACTGGCTACACAATACTGGTGTCCTGACCTGATCGTGAGAGAAGCACTGATCAATGTCGTGAGCAACGCGGTTAAGTTTACCGCTGAGGGTGGGATTGATATTGCTGTGAAGCTCGGTGCGGCTCACGAAATGAGCGACTGGTCTCACGTAATTTTTGAGATTTCAGACTCAGGGCCCGGTATACCTGAAAGTCGACGAGCACAGGTTTTTGCCCCGTTCGAGACTGGCGTGACCCTCGAAACACAGGGAACGGGCGGCACCGGTTTGGGTCTGAGCTCGACCGAGATTAATTTAAAAAGCATTGGGGGCTCAATCTCTGTCAGTGAGTCTAGCGCGCGCGGCGCCATGTTCAGGCTCAGTGTTCCCTTACGTCGGTGCGCAGACGGCAGGTTAGTCGAAGAGCCCGTTGAGTTGCCGCGAGTCTATGCATTTAATCAGCGGCTACTGCTCCTTGACGATTCAGTAACAAACTTGAGTCTTAACGACCAGCTGCTGTCGAGCCTTGGTTTTTCGGTTACCTGTGCCGCTTCGGGTCGTGAGGCGCTTCAGGTTGCGCAGTCGGCCGAGTTGCCTTTTGATCTTGCCTTGTTGGATATTAACTTACCCGATATGTCGGGTTATGACGTTGCACGAAAGTTGAGGGAAATTCCTGCCTGTAGTCACGCAGCGCTGTTAGCACTGAGCGCTTATTCAGAAGAAGAGGAGCGACAAAAAGCCGCTCAGGCAGGAATGTCGATATTCATCACTAAGCCTTTTAAGCGAAAAGACATTGCTGACCTGTTAGCTGATCTCTTAGATTGTGAGGACGTCACCGGCACACAGACGATCGTCAAGGAGGTCGAGTCCAGTGAGGTTTTTGATCTAGCGCCGAGTAACGAGATGATCTCTTTGCTGGGTCACGACGCCACTAGGGAGCTTGTGGAAACGCTAGAGGTCGAGGGGCGAGCCAACTTAAAGAGCTTGCAAGACGCACTATTGAAGAAGGATTTAGAGGTTGCTGAGCGTGAGTGCCACACTCTGGCCAGCAGCTGTCTCTCGCTTGGGCTGCAATCAGGTGGCCTTTTATTGCGGCAACTGGAGTTAGCACTGCGCGATAAAATGTCGCCTGAGGATGATGCCGTACTTCGGGCTGCGCAGTCTTTTGAGGCGGGGTTGTCGGCACTTCGTCAACATTTGGAGCGCAGGTCATAATGCTATTATTAGATACAGCCTCGGCAAGATGACCCGGTTATGAGAGCTTTTTGAGCGTAATGAGAGCCTTAGTTTGCAGCGAAATTACTGACGACTTAACGGGTGTTGAGGTCTCTGAGGTCGCAACGCCTGACCCCGGTCCCGGTGAGGTTCGCATTCGTGTTAAAGCCACGAGTGTTAATTATCCTGACCTATTGCTCTGCCAGGGAAACTATCAGTTAAAGCTCGAGCCTCCATTTACGCCAGGTATGGATATTTCGGGCGAGATTGATGCGCTCGGAGAGGGCGTCGTTGGTTTTGCGCGGGGTGATTCTGTCGTCGGTGGTATGCGGTACGGTGGGTTTGCAGAATTTGCGGTGGTCAGTGTTCAGGGACTTCAAAGAAAGCCCGACAATATGAGTTTTGCCGAGGCCGCGGCGTACTCGGTTGCCTACCTTACCGCCTATGTTGCCCTTGTTCGGCGTGCGAATCTGCAAGCGGGCGAAACCTTACTTGTTCACGGTGCCAGTGGCGGTGTGGGTATGGCCGCCGTTGAATTGGGCAAGTTACTGGGCGCTTCGGTGATCGCAACGGGAGGCAGTGACTTAAAGCTCGACGCCGTAGTGGCGCACGGAGCTGACTCGGTCATAAACACTCAAGGCGGCTTTAAAGACGAGGTAAAAGCACTGACCTTTGGGCGCGGTGCCGATGTCATTTTCGACCCGGTGGGTGGCGATGTATTCGATGAGAGCGTCCGATGCATCAATTTCGAGGGTCGGTTACTGGTGGTTGGATTTACCAGTGGTCGTATCGCGACGCTTTCCAGCAATATGCCGCTGATTAAGGGCTTCTCTGTCTTGGGTGTCAGAGCAGGGGAGTACGGTCGCCGTTTTCCAGAGCGGGGCGTCGAAAATCTAGAGCAAATTTGGCAATGGGCACGGGAAGGTAAGACGCGGCCTCATGTTCATGCCGAACTTCCGCTGGATCAGGCTGTGGAGGGGTTTCATATGCTGCAGCGGCGAGAGGTTGTAGGAAAGCTGATTATTCGACCCGATGCTTAGTCTACGGTTGAGCGTCACTGGATTCTGGCCACACATAAGACCTCATTTTAACCTTGAAGTCTTCAACGACCACACCCTCGTCTAAGAGCCGGGTGCGCGCGACGTCACGTCGCGGGCAAGTAATTGTCCCGCCATGGCCTAATACTCGATGCCAAGGTAGCGTCGTCTCTGGCGGCAGCTGGCTCAATATTCGACCGATCCAACGCGCTTTCCGGGGAAGTCCTGCTGCTGCAGCAATGCGGCCGAAGGAAGAGACTCGTCCCTTGGGAATTTGACTCACAGTGAACAGTACACGTGTCCGCGCATCTTGGTCGTTCTCAGTCGGCAATTCGGACGCGCCCAACGCGGTTCGAGCTGCTTTGGTGGATGAGTAAATCGCCCTCCCGAGTCTCCCAAGTGTGCCGAATAATGCCCACGCCGGAGGGTACAGCCCAGCTCTGGAAGCGCTCTGTCGCCGGATCAAAGCGAACGAGAGCATCAGGGCGCATTCCGCTCTCGTTGTACCAAATAATGTCATTGATTACCGTCATCGAGTAGGGGTGTGATAGGGGGCCGCTCGGGGAGTCCCACTGCTCGACAGTGCCTGTATTAACATCGAGTTTACCGATTTTTCCCAGTGAAGAATTGACGAACCAAACGTGCCCGTCGCTGTCGATGTCTAGACGTCTAATGCGGGTCTTCTCGTCGGGAATTTCATAGTAAGTCACTGCCAATGACTCTGGGTTCATTCGACCGATCGCATTGGTTCCATTAAAGGCCACGAAAAGGTCATTGTCCTGACCGACTTTGATGCCGTAGGGCTTTCGTCGAGTGTCGATTTCCGTGACCTCTCCCGTCGTCGGATTTAAACGGCCCAACATATTGGAGTGTTGGCTGGTGAAATAGAGGTTTCCATTGGGGTGAAACACCGCAGTGTGAGGATCTCGTGCCTGAGTAGGGTATTCGATAATCTCGCCTGTGGCGGGATCCAGTTTTCCAATGGTTGCGTTGCTATTGCCTGTGTACCAGATAAATCCATCGCGATCGGGAACAATCGAGTGTGGACGGGCCGCGCTGGGCAGTAAAAACTCTTGCATCGCACCGGTAGTGGGATCTAATCGACCCACCAAAGATGCCCACATGCCGGTCCACCAGATATCACCGTCAGGCGCCTCGATCGGATCACGGGTCCTCTGGCCAAGCGAAGGTGTTAGCCACTCATCAATGACGATGTTTGTATCACCCTCGATCAGCGTTGGTGCTTTTGACGGCTTGTGTCGGTAGTTGGCAGCGAGATAGGTGCTAATCGCGCGATCGCGCGCAGCCGGGAGCGACACCATGCTTGCGATGACGCGAGACCACTCATCGGCTGTGTCATAGCCTTGTGCTCTATCGAGATAGCGCAGGCTGTGACAGACCGAGCAAGTTTCTGAGACATCCGCCTCTGCGTCGTAGTCAGGGCCAGTGCCGACGAAGTCCGCGTGAGCTGAAGCGCTCACCAACAGGACCGTCGCCCAAAGAGTGCGCATGCCTAGACTTGCAGTAGTGTGCAGATTTTATTTCCCGACGGGTCTCTGAGGTACGCGAGATAAATATCACCCATATTGCTGTCTCGAACGCCGGGTGGCTCCTCGCAGCTTGTTCCACCGCTTGCCAGTCCCGCCTCGTGCCAGGCATCCGACGCCTCGGTACTGGGCGCTGAAAAGCCAATCGTACTGCCGTTACCGGCTGTTGCTGGGTTGCCATCGATCGGCGATGAAATCGCAAAGATACCCGTGTCTGTTATGTAAAAAACCCGACCCTTGGGATCAATAACCCCAGGCCCGTAGCCCAGCGCGGCAAATGTTGCGTCATAGAATTTGCGTGAGGCTTCGATGTCTGTTGCGCCGACCATGATGTGACTGAACATGAAGTGTAGCTCCTTAAAAGATTATTCGAATGCTGAGAGGCTACTCAACCCATACGGTGATTGTCGAGGGGTGAGGGCGGGATCAGCGAAATGTTTTCTAACACAGTCGATTCAATGGAGAAACGCCAGTAATGAAATTGCTGGGGGTGGCGAAAAGACGCTACCCCCGCCCCGTTCGGCACTAAACGCTGAGACTGACGGCAACACCATTGATGGCTGCGTTACCTGAGAGTTTGTCAATAAACTGTTCATCTGTTACATCATTGCAGCTCACGCCCGCATGCTCGTTTGCAATTTTTGATTGGGTGCCGCTAAGACCGTGGCCGTAGCCGTGTGGCAGACTGACCACGCCACGCATAACCTCAGACGAGGGCATCAGCTCTGCTTGGATACTGCCGACGCGGCTACTGATGGTGATGTGGGCCCCCGGTTGCCAGCCTTCGTGAGCGACGTCATCTGGGTGCATTAACAGCTGGCACCTTGGCTTGCCTTTTACAAGTCGGTGGTGGTTGTGCATCCAGGAGTTGTTGTCGCGCACGTGACGACGACCGATAAGCCGGTAGCCCTTATCAGGGAGAGACGTCTCAGCCAACAGTCTTTGTATATCATTAAGCACTTCGGGAACAGCCAGAGGAATACGTTTCTTGGGTGTTTGTAAGCGCTCAGGGCAGGAAGGTTTGAGTTCACCAAGGTCAATACCCGAGGGGTGAGCGGTCAATTTTTCGATGCTCAAGTCCCACTCGGTGTCATGGCCGTAAGGACCCGAACGCAGCGCTGCGTCAACGAGTCGATCTGGCGCCGTTGCCGGCATGGTTTCAACACCCAAACGTTCGGCAAGTCGGTTTCCTAGCTCAGCGAAGATCTCCCAGTCGTGGA
>DGPO01000096.1 GCA_002390485.1 Halieaceae bacterium UBA4438
CGACCCGCCGTCTTACCGACGCCCGAACCGATACCACGACCGACACGCTTTGCATCACGCTTGGCACCCGGCGCAGGGCTCAGAGAATTTAAACGGAGTTCGTCACCCATTATGCCTGCTCCTCAATTCGTACCAGGTAATTCACCTTGTTAATCATTCCACGCACTGACGGGGTGTCTTCTACTGCAACCGTATGTCCGATGCGACGAAGACCCAAACCGCGTACACAGGCCTGGTGGCTCTTAAGGCGACCATTAAAACTTTTCACTAAGGTCACTTTGATCATTTCTTTGCTCATCACCTAGTTCCTTTTAGCTGAAGATTTCTTCAACTGACTTACCGCGCTTGGCGGCAACATCTTCTGGTGAAACCATGTCGCGCAAACCGTTGTACGTCGCGCGCACCACGTTAGCGGGATTCGTAGAGCCGTAGCACTTCGCCAAAACGTTCTGGACGCCGGCAATTTCAAGTACCGAGCGCATCGCACCACCGGCAATAACACCTGTACCTTCAGAGGCAGGCTGCATGTACACCTTTGACGCACCGTGACGCGCCTTAACGGGGTACTGCAGTGTGCCGTTGACTAACTCCACCGAAATCATATTCCGGCGAGCCGCTTCCATCGCTTTCTGAATCGCGACTGGTACTTCACGCGCCTTGCCACGACCAAAACCAACACGCCCTTTGCCGTCACCGACAACGGTCAGCGCCGTAAAGCTCATGATGCGGCCGCCTTTCACAGTCTTGGCAACACGGTTTACCTGCACCAACTTCTCCTGAAAATCGCCCTCAGTGCGTTGGTCGCTTTGTCTCTTATCCTTTGCCATTGCTTAAAACTCCAATCCGCCTTCACGCGCTGCGTCAGCAAGCGCTTTCACTCGCCCGTGATACTTATAGCCCGAACGGTCAAATGCCACTTCCGTAACACCCGCTGCCTTCGCGCGCTCTGCAACCAACTTACCAACAGCCGCTGCCGCTTCCATGTTTCCGGTAGCGCCTGAACGAAGGTCCTTGTCCAAGGTCGAGGCCTGTGCCAACACACGATCGCCGTCGCCGTTGATGATCTGCGCATAAATGTGACGCGGAGTGCGGTTCACACTGAGACGCACATCTCCTGCGGTACGCATACGAACACGCGACTTGCGTGCGCGGCGCAAACGCGCCTGAGTCTTATCATTCATCGCTTTACCCGTTACTTCTTCTTGGCTTCCTTGCGCCGGACATACTCGTCGGCGTATCGGATACCCTTGCCCTTGTATGGCTCTGGCGGACGGAAGCTGCGGATTTCCGCGGCTGCCTGGCCAACTGCCTGCTTGTCTGTTCCTCGAATCACGATTTCAGTCTGAGTGGGCGTCTCTGCAGACAGGCCCTCAGGCAAATCGTAGTCAACAGGGTGTGACAGACCGAGACTCAAGTTCACCGTATTACCGGATGCCTTGGCACGATAACCCACACCATTGAGCACTAACTTCTTCTCCCAACCGTCACTCACGCCCACTACTAGGTTGTTGAGCAGAGCGCGCGTTGTACCCGCCATAGCGCGGTTAGTATCAAAATCGTAGATAATCTGCGCTACGTCGCCGTTGACCTCAACACCGATGCCATCGGTCAACGTCATTTCCATTTTCCCTTTACCACCCTTGACCGAAACGCTGGTGCCAGCAACGCTGACCTCAACACCCTTAGGGAGGCTGACGGGGTTATTCGCTACACGTGACATGAATCGACTCTCCCGCTACTCGTTAAAAGACTGTACACAGTACTTCACCACCGACGCCCTGCGCCTTGGCCGCTCGATCTGTCATCACGCCCTTGGACGTTGAGACAATCGCGACGCCAAGCCCGTTTCTGACGCTCGGCATTCCACCCTTACCCGCATAGCGACGAAGCGATGGCTTACTGACACGCTCGATTTCGGCGATGACGGGCTTACCGTTGTAGTACTTAAGCTCAATATTCAGCCGAGGCTTACCCTCACCTGCATCGACACTGTACCCAGCGATATAACCTTCATCTTGGAGCACTTGCGCAACAGCGGTTTTCAGTTTTGATCCAGGCATGTCGACGAACTTCTTCCCCGCCATTTGCGCATTGCGCACGCGAGTCAACATGTCACTGATGGGATCTTGCATACTCATAGTCGTTCGTCTCCGTTACCAGCTTGACTTAACTAAGCCTGGTACATCACCGCGCATTGCGGCTTCACGTAACTTGTTTCGGCACAAACCAAACTTTCGGTAAACGCCGTGTGGCCGTCCTGTTATTTGGCACCGTCGTCGCTGACGCACAGGATTCGCATTACGCGGAAGCTTTTGTAACGCCACCTGAGCTTCCCAGCGCGCGTCGTCATCCGCGTTCACATCACCAATAATCTCTTTCAATTTGGACCGCTTCGACGCGTACTTCGCGACAGTCCGCGCTCGCTTGTCTTCTCTGGCCACCATCGATTTCTTAGCCATAACTCTGCCTCAGCCTCTAAATGGGAAGTTAAAGGCGCTTAACAAAGCACGCCCTTGCTCATCGTTTTTAGCCGAAGTCGTAATAACAACGTCCATGCCGCGTAACTTGTCGACTTGGTCGTAATCGATTTCGGGGAAAATAATCTGCTCAGTGATACCCATGGCGAAGTTGCCTCGGCCATCGAACTGCTTGCCACTGACACCGCGGAAATCTCGGATTCGAGGGATCGCAATCGAAATAAATCGGTCGAGAAACTCATACATTTGCTCATCTCGCAGCGTCACCTTACAGCCAATGGGCCATCCGTCACGGATCTTAAATCCGGCGATCGACTTACGAGACTTGGTGACCACGGGCTTCTGACCTGCAATCTTTTGCATATCAGAAACCGCATTTTCGAGAACTTTTTTATCTCCTACCGCCTCGCCGACACCCATATTGAGGGTGATCTTCGTCACGCGGGGAACTTCCATCGCATTGGACAGGCCGAGCTCTTCTTTGAGCTTGGGCGCTATCTCTTCTCGATATTTGATTTTAAGCGTTGCCATTATAAGCTACCTCGAGAGCCTTCGATTACGCGTCAATCGCGTCGCCGCTTGACTTGTAAATTCGCACTTTGTTGCCGTCTTCAACTTTGTAGCCGACGCGATCGCCGCGACCTGCCTCAGCGTTGTAAATAGCAACGTTGGAAATTTGAATTGCCGCTTCCTTCTCAATAATGCCACCGGCGACACCCGCTTGTGGGTTCGGCTTGGTGTGCTTCTTGATCATGTTGACGCCGGAAACGATCAGTTTTCCTGTATCCAATACCTGGCGTACAGTGCCTCGCTTACCTTTGTCGCGACCCGCAATTACGATCACTTCGTCGTCGCGCTTAATTTTTGCCATTGTCTTTTCTCCTAAACCCCGGCCGCTCAGATGACTTCTGGCGCCAGCGAGATGATCTTCATAAACTTCTCGCCGCGTAACTCGCGAGTTACAGGGCCAAAAATACGAGTGCCAATTGGCGCATCAGACGCGCTCAACAACACCGCCGCGTTTTCGTCGAACTTGATCAGCGATCCGTCCGGTCGACGAACGCCCTTTCGTGTCCGCACAACGACTGCGCGCATCACCTGACCCTTTTTAACCTTGCCGCGGGGGATCGCTTCTTTAACAGTCACCTTGATGATGTCACCCACACGCGCGTAACGACGCTTTGAGCCACCCAACACCTTGATACACATCACTCGACGCGCACCACTGTTGTCTGCCACTTCCAAATACGATTCAGTCTGAATCATTACCCCACCTCATACCGCGGCACATTGCCGCATTGAACCCTTTAATCAAGCGATGTCAGTCGCTGTCTCTACAATTTCAACCAAAGCCCATGACTTGGTTTTAGACCGCGGACGCGACTCCGATACCAACACGGTGTCTCCCATGCCGGCTTTGTTCTCTTCGTCGTGAGCGTGAACCTTCGACGACCGTGTAATGTACTTACCGTAAACGGGGTGCTTTACACGCCTCTCAATTAATACAGTGATCGTCTTGTCCATTTTGTCGCTGACAACGCGACCCTGGAGCGTACGAGCTGTGCTTTGAGCTGCTTCCATCACTGACCTGCCTTTTGCTGCAATATTGTCTTTACACGCGCGATATCACGCTGCGCCTGCTTCAATAAATGACTCTGACCAAGCTGACCCGTTGCCGACGCCATGCGGAGCTTAAACTGCTCTTCACGCAAATCGAGCAACTGCTTATTCAGGTCGTCTACCGACTTCTCAACTAATTCACTTGCTTTCATCACATCACCGATCGCTTAACAAATGCCGTCTGAATTGGAAGCTTCGCTGACGCAAGTGCAAATGCCTCGCGAGCAAGTTCCTCAGAAACACCCTCTACCTCGTATAAAACGCGGCCGGGCTGCACCTGGGCTACCCAGTACTCAACGTTACCCTTACCTTTTCCCTGACGAACCTCGAGCGGCTTGCCGGTAATCGGCTTGTCAGGGAAAACCCGAATCCAAATTTTTCCGCCACGCTTGATGTGACGCGTCATTGTCCGACGAGCTGCCTCAATCTGGCGTGCCGTGATCCGACCTCGGCCCGTCGCTTTGAGAGCGTACTCACCAAAACTGACCTTACTGCCCCGCTCTGCAAGACCGCGATTACGGCCTTTTTGCATTTTGCGGAACTTCGTTCGCTTGGGTTGCAACATACTTCAGTCCTCGCCCAATTAACTGGCGGTTGCGCGACGTGGCGCTTCCTGGCCGCCATCGGTATCGCCGATGATCTCGCCCTTAAAAATCCAAACCTTAACGCCAATCACACCGTAGGTGGTGTGGGCCTCATAGGTCGCGTAGTCAATGTCGGCACGGAGAGTATGCAGCGGCACTCGGCCTTCGCGGTACCACTCTGATCGGGCAATTTCTGCACCACCCAAACGACCGCCCACTTGCACTTTGATTCCTTCTGCACCTTGACGCATTGCGTTCTGTACGACGCGCTTCATGGCCCGCCGGAACATGACGCGACGCTCCAATTGCTGCGCTACATTTTGTGCCACGAGACGCGCATCCATATCCGGCTTGCGAATCTCTTCAATTGTAATGTGCACCGGAACACCCATGCGCGCCGTCAACTCTTTGCGCAGCACTTCGACGTCCTCACCCTTCTTACCAATGACAATGCCGGGCCGCGCTGTGTGAATCGTTACCCGCGCTGTTTGCGCAGGACGCTCGATGATCACGCGACTGACCGACGCCGCATCCAGACGCTTCAAGATGTACGCACGCACTTCAAGATCGGTGATCAGCTGTGACGCATAGTTCTTGCTGTCTGCATACCAAACCGAGTTGTGGTCTTTGACCACACCTAAGCGGATACCAGTCGGATGTACCTTCTGACCCATGTGGCTTCTCCTTAACTCTCGTTGTCCGCGACGCCTACCGTGATATGGCAGGAACGCTTAAAAATACGGTCGCCGCGACCCTTGGCTCGCGCACGCATTCGCTTCATGGTCATACCTTCGTCCACGAAGATCGTCGCAACACGCAACTCATCAACATCAGCACCGTTGTTGTTCTCGGCGTTAGCGATCGCCGAGTTCAAGATCTTACGGATAATCTGTGCCGCTTTCTTAGTACTAAACTCGAGCACCGTCAGGGCTTCACCCACCGGCTTGCCGCGGACTTGGTCAGCGACCAAACGCACCTTCTGAGCCGAGATGCGTGCGCCGCGCAATTTTGCTGAGACTTCCATCATCTTTCTCCGTATGCCTTAGCGCTTCGCTTTCTTGTCAACAATGTGGCCCTTGAAGGTCCGCGTTACCGCAAACTCTCCAAGCTTATGACCCACCATGTCTTCGTTGATCACAACGGGGACGTGCTGGCGACCGTTATGTACTGCGATCGTCAGACCCACCATGTCGGGCGAGACCATAGAACGCCGCGACCATGTTTTGATCGGTCGACGATCGTTTTTCTCAAGCGCCGTCTCCACTTTCTTCATGAGATGAAGATCGATGAAGGGGCCTTTTTTCAATGAACGTGGCATCTTCTAACTCCCCTTACTTCTTATTTCGACGACGAACAATAAGACTGTCCGTTCGCTTGTTCTTACGTGTTTTGTAACCCTTAGTCGGTACGCCCCACGGTGTAACTGGGTGACGACCTCCTGATGTTCGGCCCTCACCACCACCATGCGGGTGATCGACCGGGTTCATCGCCACACCGCGAACGGTCGGACGAACACCGCGCCAGCGCGAAGCGCCCGCTTTACCTAACTTACGAAGGCTGTGCTCACTGTTGGACACTTCACCCAACGTCGCTCGACAGTCGACAGAAATCTTACGCATCTCACCCGATCGCAGACGGACCGTGGCGTACTGGCCCTCTCGTGCCACCAACTGAACCGATGCACCCGCCGATCGTGCCAGCTGAGCACCCTTTCCAGGCTTGATCTCAATCGCGTGAATAACCGCGCCCACAGGGATGTTACGAATGGGCAAACAATTTCCAGCTTTAATGGGTGCCGCAGCACCGGAGTACAAAACTTCGCCAGCCGACACGCCCTTTGGCGCAATGATGTAGCGACGCTCACCGTCTGCGAATAACAACAACGCAATATGCGCGGTACGGTTAGGGTCGTATTCGATACGCTCAACCGTCGCAGGAATACCGTCTTTCAGGCGCTTGAAGTCGACAATGCGGTAATGATGCTTGTGGCCACCACCGATGTGACGCGTTGTAATGCGGCCCAAATTATTACGCCCGCCGGTCTTCGTCTTCTTCTCGAGAAGCGGCGCATAAGGACGGCCCTTGTGCAGCTCGTTGTTCACCACTCTTACGTGGTGACGACGGCCTGGTGATGTCGGTTTACTTTTTACGACTGCCATGAGCTATACCTCTTAATTGATCGTCGCAAAGTCAATCTCTTGACCTTGCGCCAGACGCACGTAAGCCTTCTTCCACGTTGGCTTAGTGGTCATACCAAAACGGTTACGCTTAGACTTACCCTTCACGCGCAAAGTTTTCACGTCGTCGACAGCCACTTTAAAAAGCTGCTCGACCGACTGCTTGATCTCTGCTTTTGTAGCGTCAAGAGCAACCTTAAACACGTACTGGTTGTTGGTGTCAGCGACCACTGCGGCCTTTTCTGACACGTGAGGTCCCATCAAGATCTGGAATACACGCTCCTGATTCATGCGAAAGCCTCCTCAAACTTTTTCACTGCGTCGACAGTGACCATCACCTTGTCGTAAGCAATCAAACTCACGGGGTCGACACCCTCAACATCGCGAACATCAACTTTGTGTAGATTGCGCGACGCCAAGTACAAATTTTGATCGACCTCTGAGGCGACGATCAACACGTTCTCCAACCCGTAGCCCTTGAGCTCTTCAACCAGAAGCTTTGTCTTTGGCTGATCGAGGCTCATGCTCTCAACGACAATCAGGCGCTCACTGCGCGCAAGCTCTGAAAGAATTGACCGCATCGCAGAGCGATACATCTTCTTGTTTACCTTGTGGCTGTGATCCTGCGGGGTCGCCGCGAAGGTCACTCCACCGCTGCGCCATATGGGCGAGCGAATGGTGCCCGCACGAGCGCGACCAGTGCCCTTTTGACGCCAGGGCTTTTTACCACCACCCGCGACCGCAGAACGATTCTTTTGAGCGCGAGTTCCCTGTCGTGCACCCGCCAAGAAGGCAGTCACAACTTGGTGAATCAACGCTTCGTTGTAATCACGCGCGAAGGTTGCTTCAGAGACCTCAACAGTGCCGGGCTTTTTCTTGCCAGGCTTAACTACATTTAATTCCACAGTAAGCCTCCTTAGCTACGCGACTTAGTCGTTGGTCGAACAATCACATCACCACCCGGCGCGCCTGGAACGGCACCCTTGATGAGGAGCAGGTTGCGCTCTACGTCAACACGAACGACTTCAAGCCCCTGTGTTGTAACGCGCTCCGCACCCATGTGACCCGCCATTTTCTTGCCTTTGAACACGCGTCCTGGTGTTTGGCATTGGCCCAATGAACCCGGTGCTCGGTGCGACAGTGAGTTTCCGTGCGTGGCGTCTTGCATACTGAAGTTCCAGCGCTTAACACCGCCCTGAAATCCCTTACCCTTCGACTGGCCCGCGACATCGACCTTTTGGCCTTGCTCAAATCGTGCAACTGTCAGCTCAGCGCCCACTTCGAACGCCTCGTCGATGCCGTCCAAGCGAAACTCCCAGAGTCCCACACCGGCTTCGACACCTGCACGAGCAAAGTGGCCCGCTTCTGGTTTACTGACTTTCGAGGCCTTGCGACTACCCGCTGTGACCTGAATTGCGCGATACCCATCGGTATCTTGCTCTTTGATTTGAGTGACTCGGTTTGGAACTACTTCCACTACGGTCACTGGTACTGATACACCGTCCTCGGTAAACACTCGTGTCATACCAGATTTACGGCCGACTATTCCCACAGTCATGGTTCTAACCTCTCCGTGTACGGGGCTTAACCCTCTATGGCCGAGTAAGTTTTCCCTACTCGTTACACACCCAGCGAACTGGGCAGGCTTACTTCTAAATTGTCACTATCCCAAGCTGATTTGGACTTCTACGCCCGCAGCCAGGTCTAGCTTCATCAACGCGTCAACGGTTTTTTCCGTTGGCTCGATAATGTCCATGAGTCGCTTGTGCGTGCGAATCTCGTATTGATCACGCGCATCCTTGTTCACGTGCGGTGAAACAAGAATGGTGAACTTTTCCTTTTTCGTTGGAAGCGGGATGGGTCCACGAACCTGCGCACCTGTTCGGCGAGCAGTCTCGACGATTTCCTGAGTGGAAGCGTCGATGAGTTTGTGATCGAACGCCTTGAGGCGTATTCGAATACGTTGATTCTGCACAAGCAATCTCCTAAAAAGCCGGCACCCGCAAAGGGATCCCGAAAAAAAGAGAGCGAAGTCTAAGTACGTGGGTAACAAGTGTCAACTGCAATTTGCTGTCAGTTATTACCGTTTAGCGAACTTTCTTTTTGGAAAAAAAAACGGGCCATCGGCCCGCTTCTAAAACTCGCACCGTTAGGCGAGACGAATTGGCAACCTCCGCACACGTTGACCGCTCGCTGCAAAAACAGCATTCCCGATCGCAGGCGCGACAGGAATGAGCGGCGGCTCTCCCAAACCACTGGGAAACTCCTGACTGTCGACAAAGGCAATATCCAGCTCGGGTACGTCGCGCATTCTCAGTGGTGTGTAACGATCAAGATTTTGCTCAGCAACTTCGCCAGCGTCAAAGCGAGCGCCCTCGTGCAAGGCAAGACTCACACCCCACAGCGCCGCACCTTCGGCCTGCGCCATAGCGCCATCGGGGTTCACAACCGTACCCACATCAATGGTCTGCCAAAGCTTTTTAAGCGCCACCTCGCCAGACGCCACATCGACCGCGACATGCGCGACACAGGCAACCCAGGTCGGCATACCGCGCTCTTGACCATGACCCACAGCCACGCCAAGGCCTTCGTTAGCGGGCATCTGACGCCCCCATTCGGCGCGACTGGTCACGTCTTTTAGGACGGCGGCAAGGCGCTGAGCACCACCCACCGTCTTGGCGTTATCACCGGCATTCTTCCCCGCCGCATCGAGCAGCTGTAGTCGCAGTGCGACCGGATCCGCACCCTGCTGATCAGCGATTTCATCAAAAAAGCTTTCAACACCCCAGCTCACCCAGCCAGGACCCACAGCGCGCAGCCAACCCGGCAAAAAGGTCTCTTGGGCTAACGCATTGTTCATGGTGCGCACGCGATGCGACGGTAGGGTGTACCAATGGTCTGCACCATTCACCGAAAAGCCATCGACTTCGCCTTTACCGTCAATGCCCGGACCGAGGAAGAAAGGCGCCATACTCTTAGTGGGCCAGCCAGCAACGACGGCATGATCGACCCCCGTCAGTGCGCCATCAGAATCGAAAAACGCCTCTAAGGTACAGACCGATGGTGATCTCACACAATCAAATCGACTGTCTGATGCGCGGTCAAAAATCAGTTTTACCGGCCGCCCTAACGACCGAGCGGCAAGTGCTGCTGGAATCATTTGATCACCAAACAACCGCCGGCCATAACCGCCACCCAAGTAATATTGATGAATGACGATATCTGCCTCAGGCATCTCAAGCGCCTGTGCTAAGACCGGTAATATCAGCGACTGCCACTGATTACCTGCGTGGATATGGCACCGTCCCTCACTGTCAAACTCCACCAGTGCATTTTGCGGCTCCATTGTGAAATGAAGCGCGGTACTTGTCGTGTAGGTGGCACTCAAGGCCACTGACGCCTGAGCCTTAGCAGCCAGCACATCACCCTCGTTCACGAACAGGGCGCCCTGCTCTGGATCAGCGGCCAATCGCTCACCCTCAGCGACAATATCAGCCTCAGTCACCAACGCCGTGGGGCCGGGCACCCATTCAACACGCACTGCTTTTGCCGCCTTGAGCGCAGCCGGCATGGTTTCTGCCGCGACAACCACACAGGCCTGAACTGTTTGAGTAGGGTCATTAATCTGAACTGCACCAATGTAACCCGCTATCGACTTTGCCGCCGAGTCATCGATCGCCACAATCCGGCTGCCGTAACGTGTCGGAGGGAGCAGTGGCATGGCGTACGCCATTCCCGGTAACTCGGTATCTAAGCCATAAACTGCGTCGCCCTGAGACTTCGCTTCGACATCGCGGTTTTGAAGGTTTTGACCAATTATGTTTCGCTGCGCCGCAGTCTTAACCGGCATCGCCGCCAGCTCTTCCTCTGAGATGCTGCGCGAGAAATCGCCGTTACTCACAATTTCAGCAAAGGTCAGCGACCGATCGCCAGCCGACACAACACCATTCTCGGCGCTACACGCTTTCGCAGGCACACCCATAAGCTTCGACGCCGCGTCAATGATAACGGTCCGACCTGCGGCACCGGCTTGCGACAACTGCGTAAAGGAGGTGTGCACCGACCAAGAACCGCCAGTCACCATAACGCCCCACTTCGGGTCGGTATCGACATGTTTGAAGGAGACCTTTGACCAGTCGGCACCCAACTCATCCGCCACAATTTGCGCCAATGAGGTTCCCACGTGCTGACCCATCTCCGCTCGGACAATATTAATCAGAACCTCGCCAGCGCCATTAATCTCAAACCAGATATTGGGAGCGAACGCCTTTGATAGATCACCGCTCGACAGCGCTTGCGAGGCCTGCTCAGAACTACACCCGGAGACGAGTGATCCCATGCTCATCATGAGTGACGATCCAGCAACGCCGGCAATAAAAGAGCGTCTAGAAAGACCCTGTCGTTGATTTTTCATGACAAAACTCCTCCGCTTGCGGCCGTTTTAATTGCCTTTTTGATACGGGGATACGCCATGCACCGACAGAGATTCCCGTTCATCGATGCCACAATTTCCTCATCAGAGGGTGTTGGATTTGATTCCAGTAGCCCAGCCGCCTGCATAATTTGCCCCGACTGGCAGTAACCGCACTGTGGAACTTGGACCTCGGTCCACGCCGTCTTCAAGGCCTCACCCACCGGTGTTGCCAGCCCCTCAATGGTCGTCACAGCGCGTCCAGCGACTGCACTTACTGGCGTCACACACGATCGCATAGGACGTCCATCAATATGAACGGTGCAGGCGCCACATTGCGCAATACCGCAGCCGAATTTTGTACCGCGCAGCTTGAGCTCTTCTCGAAGCACCCACAGCAAGGGCGTGTCAGCCTCACTGCTCGCAGTCACGACCTCGCCGTTTAACATGAAATCAACCATAGCGACCTCGCTCTTTATGCTCGTTTGATTCGGAAACCCACTGCAGAAGTTGTATCAGAATCTCCAAATATTGCAAAATTTTTGGTCAGCCACACGCCGTCGTGACGTTGCCAAACTGCCAGACCGCAGAAAAGTGGGTACTTAAAGAAGTCAGCAGCCTTAGGAACCGGCGCGTTAAGAAAAAGCGCGAAATAGATTGTTGTGGAGGTGGGCGAAAAGGCTATCTGAGGAACGAGCAGACTTTAAATGGCAGATAGATCTACCGTGCTTGCTACCAAGCCTAGGCGTCTGGGTCGCGAGAAAAAATAACGTCTGCCAAATGCTCCCGTTTGATCGGCTTTTCAATATACCCAACGAAACCGGCAGATCCGAAGGGCCGCTGAGCGGTCACATCAAAATTAGCTGTTACTGCGACCACCAGAGCCTCTGAGTTAACACCTTGTGCTTTTGCATCCGATATTGCTCTGGTTGCCGCCAGACCGTCCATGACTGGCATCTGGATATCCATAAACACATAGTCAAATGTATCAGCTCGGAAGGCCTCTACTGCCTGCTCGCCATTCTCCGCCTCAACGAAGTCGACGAAACCCAAGGTCTTCAGCATCGCAATTAAAACCATGCGGTTAACAGCCGAATCATCGACGATCAAACCTCGTTTACCGCCGTCACCAGCTCGAATACTCTCAGTTGATTCGGCATCAGCCTCGGCTTCCACTTCGGCGTTTTCTAACCACTCACCCAATGGCATATCTTCGCAGACTGGCACTGCCAGCGAAAGGATACAGGTCGTACCCACGCCAACTTCAGAGCGCACTACCAAGCCACCTCCCAATTGCTCCGCCATAAGTTTGGACATGGGCAGTCCGGCTGGCAGATCCATTCCACTGTGCCCTGGCTCTTGGACGGCCCAAATCGGAACACTCCCGATAGACTCGATTGCATCAGCTGACATTCCTGACCCTTGGTCAGTGACAATGAAATCGATCTCCACTTTATCATCGCGAGTAACATCATCGCGACGCTCGCGCGCTAACGATCGATCTAAGCGAGGTTCAATGCGAAGGCTGACAGTGCCACGGTCGCTGTGCTGAATGGCATTATTCAATAGCTCAGCTACGAGGGCGGATAACCGACGGACATCAACCTCAATGGCCGCGGGCACTCCATCGCCGACGACAACTTGCAATGCTAAACCTTTAGCTTTTGCGCGACTGGAGAGGCTCGATTCCCATGAGGTTGCTAACACGTCGACAGTACATCGCTCCCTAATACCCGTGAGGTCAGCAGCGCGCTGGCCATCCGACAGGTACAAAAGTCGCTCCACCCGCTCGGTTAGAATCTGCGTACACTCCATCGCGGTTTGCAGATATTTAATTGATTCGGTTCGTCGCTCGTCCGCCAGCAAGATAGGTAGGGTACCGCTGATACCATTTAACGGCGTTTTGAGCTGATGCGACACATTAGTCAGCAAAACGTTTTTCGCCAGAAGTGCAGTTTCCATCCTGTTAAACGCCAATGCGTACTGGTACAGCAACCATGCAATGAGGTACATAACCGCGATATAAAATGCAGATGCAATAGTTGTGGCAAACAGCGAATAACCAATGACAGCCGAGCCGTACACGACACAGTGCAACCCGCACAGGTAGCACATACTCGCTACCAATCTGAACATCGCCTCACGTAAAGGAAAAACAAACAGTAAAACACAAGCCAGTGGGGAGACCAGGGCAAATGCCAACCCAAGTTGTATCTCACGAAAAACAACAACGGTGGCGCCGGCCATCATAACTACGGATACATTGAACAAGCGCCGCCTAACCGACTTAGTTCCTCGGGTATTGTTCAATGCGAACAAGACAACCGGCACAAACAGTATGGGCAGCCATGAGCCCTCGACCATCCCACGGATTAACGCTGAAAATCCGCCAAAAATGGCGACCCAGGCAGTGGCTTTTGCGGCCACAGCAGCGAAACGATCGAGGGTCTTTGGCGGCAGCGACGTGGTATTAACGGATAGCCGGTCCAAGTCCCAGCTAAGAAATGTACGTAATCTCGATATGGCAAATTTAGCCATCGGAGCCTCCTGAAGCAACAGTGGATTTGTTGCAACGGGTCACTGCCACAGGGAAGACCAACGTAAACATGCTTAAGGCAGGTTAGGCCGATCAGCCAGAGTAATTCTTGGAGATGATGGCTTGCGCAACATTGGTCGGTGCTTCTGCGTAACGTGCAAACTCCATGGTATAGGTCGCGCGACCTTGTGTGGCAGAGCGCAGGTCGGTCGCGTA
>DGPO01000094.1 GCA_002390485.1 Halieaceae bacterium UBA4438
CGTGGTTCGAGCTCGTCAATCGAGTGGCCGCACTGTGGGCAAGCGTAGCGCGCTGAAAATAGGGTCTCCTCGGCTGAGCCTTCCATCGGGGCGACACTGGCGAGCCCGTCGGTGAGCTCAAGTGCCGTCTCAAACGACTCTGCAAGACGCAGTGCAAGGTCATCGCGGACTTTGAAACGATCCACAACGACATCGATACGGTGCTTCTTCTTTTTGTCGAGTTCGGGTACGTCGTCAAGGTCGCAGACAATACCGTCGACCCGCACACGGATGAAACCGGCGGCGCGTGCCTGCTCAAAGACATGCAGGTGTTCGCCTTTACGGTCGCGCACTAAAGGTGCCAGCAGCATGAGTCGCTCACCCTCGGGCATAGCCATCACCGTATCGACCATTTGGCTCACCGTCTGAGCTTTTAGACTAATGCCGTGCGTCGGACACTTTGGGTCACCAACGCGAGCGAACAGCAGCCGCAGGTAGTCATAGATCTCAGTGATCGTCCCCACGGTTGAACGTGGATTGTGGGATGTTGATTTTTGCTCAATGGAGATCGCGGGAGAGAGACCCTCAATATGGTCTATGTCAGGCTTCTCCATCATGGACAGGAACTGGCGTGCGTAGGTGGAGAGAGACTCCACATAACGACGCTGTCCTTCAGCGTAGAGGGTGTCGAACGCAAGCGACGACTTCCCTGAACCCGACAGTCCCGTAATCACCACTAATTTGTCCCGCGGTATATCGAGGTCAATATTTTTTAGGTTGTGCGTGCGTGCTCCGCGAACCTGAATCGTGTCCATATTGGTGGGCTCTTTGTACGTCGGGAAGTAAATCGGAAAACCGATGGAGTATACGCTGATCGGCGAGGCTTAGACTGCGAGCACCGAGATTTGTCGCGATCATGATAATCTACACTTTTCCCGAGGTTATTCGTTTGTGACGTCTTTTTCTGCCAACGAAACGCGCGCCGTCTCGATGCTTGCGACCCTGTATGTTGTGCGCATGCTGGGGCTGTTCATGGTGCTGCCCCTGATTTCTATTTACAGCGCTGACATGGTCGGTGCGACGCCGTTCTTGCTGGGATTGGCAGTTGGCGCCTACGGGCTGACGCAAGCCACACTTCAGATTCCTATGGGGTGGCTGTCTGATCACATTGATCGTCGCTGGGTCATTGTGTTTGGTCTGTCGTTGCTCGTAGCGGGAAGCGTGGTAGCCGCGCTGTCGACGTCGATTTGGGGCGTTATTGGCGGGCGTTTTTTACAGGGCGCAGGCGCGATTGCATCAGCCACAATGGCGCTGGTTGCGGACTATACGCGAGTCGAACAACGCGCCAAGGCGAGCGCAATTATTGGTGGGAGCATTGCGATCGCCTTCGGTTTGGCATTGGTCTTGGGCCCAACATTTGCAAATTTCGGTGGTCTACAGGCGGTATTTGCCGCAACCGGCGTGCTAGCGCTCGCGGGAATGGGGGTCGTTGCACTCCTGCCCAAGCCACAGCGCTTTCAACGCGCACATCGCGAGGAGGGTGCTGGTTTTAATCGATCTCGCCTGAGCGATGTGTTGTCCATTAAGTCGTTGAATACGATGTATCTGAGCATCTTCTTTTTACACTTCCTATTGATGGCCGTGTTTGTGGTGGTGCCGTCAAGCCTTGAGACTCAGGCCAATATTTCCCGAGAACATCACGCTTGGGTTTATTTGGCGGCGCTGGTTCTAGCAGTCCCTGGAATTTACTGGTTGATTCAAGGACGCCGCTACATGAATACGCCCACCCGGACCTTACTGACGTGCTTGGGTGTCTTGTTGGTGGGCCTGATATCGCTGGCGATTGGCGGTCCACCGGCCACACTCTTTGGTTTGTTGCTGTTTTTTACAGGATTTACGGCGCTCGAGGCCATGTTGCCGTCGCTCGCGTCAATTTACGCACCAGCCGACTCTCGCGGAACGGCAATGGGTGTCTTTGCCTCTTCGCAATTTAGCGGCGTCTTTTTCGGCGGGGTGTTGGGCGGCGCACTGCTTGAAACGTCTGGCGTAATTGGCGTTTGGTTGGGGCTGTCGGTTCTGGCCCTCGGATGGGTCTTTTTATTGAGTGTGTCGCGTTTGGCGTCACCAATTTCGTTCGAAGCTACATAAAGAACCCGATAGCTCTCCCCGAGACCTTGCGGGATTGGTATAGTGACTTCACGGTTAATAACGCCATAGCGTCCCATGCCTTCAAAATTCGATGTGAGGCGGGCGATACAGGAGAATACGATGGCTACTCGAGGCATTAACAAAGTAATTTTGGTCGGTAACTTGGGTAATGAACCCGAGCATCGTGTGTTGCCTTCAGGTGGGGGCGTGACCAATATCAGTATTGCCACCTCGGAGTCTTGGAAGGACAAAAATACCGGGCAACCGCAAGAACGAACAGAATGGCACCGCGTGGTGTTTTTTAATCGTTTGGCCGAGATTGCCGCCGAGTACTTGAGAAAAGGCTCTAAGGTCTATGTTGAGGGGTCATTGCGAACCCGCAAGTGGCAAGATCAGTCAGGGCAAGACCGCTACTCGACGGAAATTGTGGCCAACGAAATGCAAATGCTAGACAGCCGAAATATGTCACAAGACGGTGGTGGCTATGCACCTAGTCCGTCACCTGCCCCAATGGCTCAGGCGACGTCTAACGACAACTACGC
>DGPO01000077.1:0-1234 GCA_002390485.1 Halieaceae bacterium UBA4438
TGCTGTCACAAGGGCTGGGGACAAAGCTGTGTTATCGGTGTCGCAGGTGCTGGACAAGAAATATCAACGCGCCCTTTCCAACTGGTGACAGGTCGGTCGTGGCGAGGGTCCGCATTTGGCGGTGCGCGAGGCAGAACAGACGTTCCGAAAATCGTCGATTGGTATATGGAAGGCAAGATTAATATCGACGAGATGATTACCCATACCATGCCGCTTAACCAGATCAACGATGCCTTTGATCTGATGCATGCAGGAAAGAGCATTCGGTCTGTGGTGACGTTCTAATGGCACTTGAGCGCCTCTCTGAGGCTCGTTGCTTCGGAGGGGTACAGCGGCGTTACAAAGGGGCCTCTCAGGTGCTTTCGGGAGACGCTGTCTTCTCTGTTTTTTTACCCGATTTTGCTGCCGCTAATCCCGTTCCAGTCGTCATTTATCTCTCGGGACTTACCTGTACAGATGAGAACGCCGTGACCAAGGCCGGCGCACAGCGGATAGCGAGTGAGCTTGGCATTGCTGTGGTTTTTCCTGACACCAGCCCACGAGGCGATAACGTGGCGGACGACCCTGACGGCGCTTATGACTTGGGCCTTGGCGCCGGTTTTTACCTGAACGCGACGCAGGCGCCATGGTCTGATCATTACAAAATGGAAGAATTTATCGTTGCTGAGCTGCCGTTGTGGCTGGGCGATATCGAAGGCTTAGATGTTGCCCGAGTGAGTATCAGCGGTCACTCGATGGGTGGTCATGGTGCGATGAGTTTGGCCCTGAAATATCCGGGACGTTATCGCTCAGTGAGCGCATTTTCTCCCATTTGCGCGCCGGCGAGCTGTCCTTGGGGGCATAAGGCGTTCTCCGCTTATCTTGGTGAAGATAGAGAAGAGTGGAAACTGCACGATAGCTCTGAGCTCATTCGCTCGGGCGCAAAAGCCATACCGCTCCTGATTGATCAAGGTGCTTCAGATCAGTTTCTTGTCGAGCAGCTCAAACCTGAGTTGCTCAAGGAGGCTTGCGGCATAACCGCCTTTCCGCTCACCTACAGAGAGCATGATGGTTATGATCATAGCTATTTCTTCATCGCGACCTTCATGGAAGATCATCTGCGATTTCACGCAAAGCATTTGGCTCAATCAGAGTAAGCGTCCGCTGAGGCAGCACAGCTCGTTCGCTCGCGGTGTCGTCCTCTCCTGACGAAAGAAACGGCACCGTGTATCGCTAGGTACTATGGCGAGTCGGT
>DGPO01000077.1:1313-3775 GCA_002390485.1 Halieaceae bacterium UBA4438
TTTTGAGCGCTTGTCGAGTGCATCAAACTGCTTCTTGAGTTCCGCCAGTTCTTCTTTCGCAGTGTCACCTGCATCGACAATTTTCTCGCGACTTGCTGCTATGGCACCTGCGGCAGCGACACCGGCCGTCGACACCCCCATGGCACGGAGTAAGCGGCGGCGGCTCAGTAGTGATGTATCGGTTTGGTCGTCGGTCATATCGGTAATTACGGACTCCTGCTCAATTAAGACTGATTAAACACGGGTTTTCGTTTCTCGAGGAAGGCTGCCATCCCTTCCTGCGAATCAGGCGTCCCGAGCGTCGCAGCGACGGCCTGTTTCTCATCGTCAATGGATTCATCGAGGGTTTTGGCTTCAAACCCGACGACGGTGTCTAACACCGCTTTCACGGCAAGGCGGGGTTGCGCAGCCAGCTCTTCGCCAAGCGCTTGTGCGCGCGCTTTTAATTGCTCCAGCGGAACCACCTCCGTCACGAGACCCATCTTCAGTGCTTCGTTTCCGTCGATTTTACGGGCGCGCAAAATCATATCGAGTGCATGCGACCGACCCACGACACGAGGAAGGCGAGCTGATCCGCCCCAAGCAGGGACACTGCCTAAATCCATCTCGGGCAGTCCTATTTTTGCTCCTTCGCTCGCTGCGATACGAAAATGGCAAGCCAGAGGTAACTCAAGTCCAGCACCGAGGCAGTAGCCGAAAAAGGTGGCGATCGCGGGTGTCCCACCGTTTTCGATCATGCCCAGTACACGATGGCGTTGGGCGAAGAACGCTTCTGGACTGCCCGCGCGTTTAATGCCCTCGGGGATTTGTCTGAGATTCATGCCCGCGGAGAAATTCGCCAGGCCCTCTGCGGTGAAGACCATGGCGCGAATCGCGTCATCAGCGAGCACCTCAGGCAGTTGCTCTTCCAGACGATCGATGTAACTCACCGGCATGAGATTGAAGGGCGCGTCGTTAACACTGAAGGTCGCAACGTGATTGGTCACTGAAAAAAGATAGGGGTCGTTCATCACTGTGTTCTCCGTTGCAGCATCACTTTTGGTGTTTTAGTCAGCGAGCCATTTGTACATCACAAAGGCATCGATCAATCCCAGTGTTGGATGGTTAAAGGCCCGCGGCAAGGTGCCGACGATATCAAAGCCCAACTTCTTCCATAGCGACACGGCGATTTCATTACTCGAAGCCACAAAATTGAACTGCATGGCGCGATAACCCATTTCGGCGGCAATACCTTGAGAGTGCAGGCACATTTTTTGAGCCAAGCCTCGGCCGCGAGCCGCGCTTGTTACCATGTATCCGCAGTTACAGACGTGCTTACCCGGGCCATCCTGATTGGTTTTCAAGTAGTAGGTCCCGAGAATCTCGCCGTCTTCTTCAAAGACAAACGTTCGATCGGGCTTTGTCATCCATAACATTTCCGCGGTCGACCTGTCGGTGTCGACAGGGTAAGCATAGGTGTCGCCGCCCTCAGTTATTTCGCTGAATATGGGCCAAATATTGGGCCAGTCAGCCGCCGTTGCCTCGCGAATCATATTTAAAAAATAGTGTAAATGAACGGTGCCAGCGCCGAGCCCTGTGTCATAACAACCAACACACCGAGCAGGAGCATGATGCCAATGATGGGTGCCATCCAGAGTTTCTTTCGCTCACGCATGAAGCCCCAAAGGTCTTTTAACAGCTCAAACATTAATACGGTCTCTCAAAGTGGTCTTGGTCCCGCGTGCTACTCACAACACGATAACTATCGTGAGCGGTGTCCCCGGTTCTTCGGGATAGCGCGTCTCGGCCGATAAGAGTCATGAGCGCACCAATCGGCACAAACACGAGGTAGTAAAGCAAAAACATGATGATACGCGTGTTAATGAACCCCGCAATAAGTCCAAAGCGCATCCAAGCGCGATAAAACGGCCGCAGTGTCGTTGGCGTGAGAACGGCGAGTATTGCCAGAACGCCAGCACTGACCCACGGCCAGAGCGGATAAGTCTGATCGAATACCCAAGGTAAAAGAACACCGAAAAGCAGGATAACAACGGTACTAAAAAGCAGTCCGAATTGACGCAGTTCAGAGGGTGTTGCCGGTGTGATTGTTGTATTACTCATAGCGCTTACGCTCAGTCCAGCTGGAATTCTTGTTTCCAGGACTCATCATGATCCCAGGTTGGTTGTTCGGTTTTTAGTAATACTGCATTTTCCAAGACCAGCATGTCCATTTCAGTGCGCATAAAGCACCGGTACGCGTCTTCAGGGGAGCAAACGATAGGCTCACCGCGAACGTTAAATGAGGTGTTAATCAAGACAGGGCAGTCTGTGATCGCTTCAAATGCAGACAGTAGTGCATGAAATCTCGGGTTAGTCTCAGCATGGACCGTCTGAAGCCGCGCAGAGTAATCAACGTGCGTAATCGCAGGAACGTTTGAGCGTGCCAGGTTGAGTTTATCGATTCCAAACAAAGCGCCTTCCTC
>DGPO01000064.1:0-28204 GCA_002390485.1 Halieaceae bacterium UBA4438
AAAGCTGCGCCCAAGGCTAAAGCCACTTCAAAGTCAAAAGGTGCTTCAACGGTTGCGAGAGCCGCAGGTAAAGCCCAGAAGCTTGATGAGTTTACGCCCTACAAGCCCGCTCGTGGTGAGCGTTATATGAACGATGAGCAACGTGGGCACTTTCGGGAATTATTGCTCAGTTGGCGCTCGGACTTAGTCAACGAAGTCACAAAGACCGTTGGGCACATGAAGGACGAGGCTGCCAACTTTCCAGACCCCGCTGATCGGGCAACCCAAGAGGAAGAGTTCAGCCTCGAACTTAGAGCCCGTGATCGTGAGCGCAAGCTGATTAAGAAAATTGATGGAACGCTTGAGCGAATTTCGATCGATGACTACGGGTATTGCGATGCCTGTGGCATCGAGATCGGCATTAAACGGCTTGAGGCTCGTCCCACAGCAACGCTCTGTATTGACTGCAAGACGCTCGCAGAAATCAAGGAGCGCCAGGAGCTGGGCTAAGCCCCTCGCGCTTACTCAGCCTTGACGTATCGAGGACGTTTCGCTCCATCACCCACTGGCCCTCTGCACAGTGGCTCTCTTGTTACTGCCGTTGCCAGCTTTCTAGATGCGCGCGCTAATGGCGGATACTGGTGGCTGCGTATCGATGACATAGACCCTCCTCGCCACGATCTCAACAGTTTCATATCAATCCCTGAGTGCCTCCGGATTCATGGTCTCCACTGGGACAATGACACCCTTCTGCAAAGTAAGCGTCAGGAAGTGTACAAAGCGTATCTTGATCAGCTGAAGGACGAAGGGCTGCTCTTTACCTGCGTGTGCACACGTTTGACCCTCGGGAAACTGGGGCAATGCGAAGCCGATTGCGCATCGCGAACGCACAGTGAGGGGAGCCTAAGATTTAATGTACCCAGCGACGCCCCGCAGTCCCTTGACGACTTAATACTGGGTCAACAAACGGCCTCGGAACGACCGAATAATTTTGTCGTCAAGCGCAAAGATGGCGCTATTTCCTATCAACTCGCGACCGCCGTGGATGATTTAGATGAAGCCTACACCCATATTATTCGCGGCGCTGACCTTCTCGAGTCGAGCTTTCGACAAAAGGCCATACAGCAGGTACTCAAAAGACCGTCTCCCCAGTACGGTCATGTCCCGATAGTGACTGATTCTGAGGGCTACAAGCTCAGCAAACAAAACGGCGCTCGAGGGATTGATATTCGTAGACCTGTCCAAAATCTAAGAGATGCGCTGTCATTTCTCAGACAGCCCGCACCTCCTGAGGCCGTCGAGCACATTGCCGACGTCTTGGAGTTCGCTCAAGAGCACTGGGACACCTCCGCATTGTCTCCCGAGAGTTGTAACTTTTTACCCCGATAAGTGTTACCGGGGTGACACACATTAAAGAGATCGTGTTAGCCTCAATGGCGGTTTTTTGGAGCAAAGAGTTTTAATGCTGACTGTTCTGTTACTCGATGACGATCCCATCAGTGCAACGCACACAGCCGATGATTTAACGGCCGAGGGGTTTAAAATCATTAAAGCGTCACCCTTTTCCGCGTTGGGAGCCATTAAAACTGCCGAAAAAGTTGACGTTGTGCTTCTTGACCCCGGTCGAAACGAAGCGGGCGTTAAGCAGCTGATAAACGACTTACACCCGCTCCCCGTGTTTATCCATGCGCAACACGCCTCACTGCGCTCGGCGGTAGACCTAATGAAGTTAGGTGCCCGAGACTATTGGCCCAAGCCCGCACCACTTAGAGACTTGCTGCGGGCCATAAAGCGCGTCGCAGGGCCCACGACCGAATCATCAGCGGCAAGCGCCCCAGCAGTGGACGCCTTTGTCGGTCGGTCGTCCGGTATGCGCTCCCTGATGAACATGGCGAATAAAGCCGCTAAGGCGCGGTCGACCGTTTTGATCATTGGTGAGACGGGTACTGGAAAGGAATTAGTCGCGCAACACATCCATCAAGCCAGCCAAAGAACCCATAAGCCGCTGATCTCTGTCAACTGCGCGGCGATTCCTGAGACGTTAATCGAGTCCGAGCTTTTTGGGTACGAGAAAGGCGCGTTTACCGGCGCAAACGCACAGCGCTTGGGCCTTATTGAGGCTGCCGATGGCGGCACGCTTTTCTTAGATGAGATCGGTGAGTTACCCGCCTCCGCGCAAGCACGTCTGCTTCGCTTTATTCAAGAAGGCGAAATAAGGCGTATTGGCTCCGTTGAGAGTGCCAGCGTCGATGTGCGACTGATTTGCGCAACGCACCGAAACTTGATGGAGCTTGAAAACACAGATGTGTTTCGCCGAGATCTCTTTCACCGCATAAACGTATTGCGCCTCGAGTTACCGCCACTTCGAGAGCGAGGCGACGACATTGAGGGACTCACGAAGTTTCTAATTAAAAGAGTGTCCACCAAACTACAGTTAGACGCGAAGCCGTTGAGTCCAGACGCTAAGAAAGCGCTCTCTAGCTACCCGTGGCCAGGCAATGTAAGAGAGCTCGAACACACGATCGAGCGCGCACTCGTCTTGGCGGACGGCGAGGTATTAGAGCCTCACGATTTAAATCTTCCTGACAAACCAGCCAAACCCAAAGGTATTGCAAAACCCTTCGCTAGTGCGTCCGCGGTCATCGAGCCAGAGTCCACAGCGAGCAGCGACACCGATTCAGGCGAACTCTCACTGGAAGACTACTTTCAGCGCTTCGTCCTTGAAAATCAGGACGCGATGAATGAGACAGAGATCGCCCAAAAGCTAGGCATCAGCAGAAAATGTCTCTGGGAGCGCCGCCAGCGTTTTGATCTTCCTCGCACGCGAAAGAAAGGCGGCGCCTAGATTTTCTAGTGGTCCCATTGGTAACAGGTGCGGTTTATTTCCGTAACACTTCTGTAACAAACAAAGCGATAAACGCATCCGCAAAATTGATAAGTGACTGATATAGTTAACTAATACTCTCGTGGCACAACAAATGCAGTAATTGTGACAGAGCTAAAATAATAATAAGCGGCCGAATAAAAATAATATGTGTAACTACGGACCTGGGCGGGGAAGGCAACTTCCCCCAGTTTCTTTGTTCCCTACCTATTACAGCTGATAAGATCGGGACTCACGTTCTCGAGCTCCCTATTTTGCAGAAATTTGATTCAAGCACACTGATAGACCATTCCGCATTGTCGCGAGGCGCTGTCGCTGTTGTTGAGCGTCTGTGTGCTCACGAACACAGTGCATACATTGTGGGAGGGGCAGTCCGGGATTTACTTCTAAGACAGCGCCCTAAAGACTTTGACGTTGCAACCGATGCGACGCCCGAGCAGGTTGTTGCGCTGTTCAAAGGCGCACGCATTATTGGTCGACGGTTTCAGATCGTGCATGTCCGCATGGGCCGTGAAATCATTGAAGTGACCACGTTTCGAGGTGACCACGCAGGAGACTCGTCAACACTGTCTAAGACGTCGCAGAACGGCCGCCTCCTGAGGGACAACGTCTACGGGACATTAGATCAAGATGCAGCGCGCCGCGACCTGACGATCAACGCGATGTACTTAGACCCGATAAATAAAATTATTCTCGACGATCTCGGCGGTCTTGAGGACGTCAAGCGGCGCATCGTCCGAATCATTGGGGACCCCGCGACGCGTTACCGAGAGGACCCAGTAAGAATGCTCCGGGTCGTTCGTTTTGCCGCAAAACTTGGATTCTCGGTCGATTCTGACTCTCTCAGAGCGATCTCAGCGTGTCAGCACCTGCTGAATGACATACCCGCTGCTCGCCTGTTTGATGAGACTCTTAAACTGTTTATGGCCGGCTACGCAGCACCGACGTTTGAACACCTTGTGTCCCATAATTTGCTCAGTCCGCTTTTCCCTGACGCGGTGAACTCACTGACTGATGAGTCCGCGCAACCACTCATAGTAAAAGCCATGAGCAATACAGACGCACGGATTGCACGCGGTAAGCCAGTGACGCCTGCCTTTCTACTTGGGGCCTTGCTGTGGCCCGCGGTTCACTGTCGAAGCGACGAAATCGCTCGCTCAGGGAATCATGAAGGCGCTCCAGTTCAAGCTGCTGGTCAACAAATATTGATGAATACTGTGCAGCACGTGGCTATACCCAAGCGCTTTTCTATACCTATGAAGGAGATTTGGGACTTGCAGCCGCGCCTTGAAAAATGCGCATCAAAGCGGGTGACATCGATCATCTCACTGAGGCGGTTTCGCGCCGCCTTTGACCTTTTGTTACTCCGCGCCGAGCAAGAGCCAACGCTTGAGCAAGCCGTCACATTTTGGGAAGAGCAACAGCAATTATTCCCAGACCTCGTCGGCAGTCAGCCTGCAACCGAAATCCCGACGCGCAAGCGCCGCACCAGGCGGCGAAAAAATACGCCATGACACTTGCGGTCATTGGGCTAGGGTCCAATATTGACGATCCGCCGCAACGACTGCAGGAAGCCAGTCATCGTCTGTGCGCGCTGACCGGCCTTTCCAGTCATCGCGTCTCACGCGTGTATTCGTCGCCACCGATGGGGCCACAAGATCAGCCACCTTTTTTTAACGCCGTGCTAACCGCAAACTGCGGCAACGAGGCGGGTGAGTTGCTCTTAAGTCTAAAGGCGATTGAGCAATCCATGGGCCGGGTTCAGAGGCGACGTTGGGGCGAGCGGTGCATTGATCTCGACATCATCCAATTTGGTGAACTCGAGCTCGACACCACAAACCTCGTTATCCCCCACCCCGGCCTCTGTGAGCGTCTGTTTGTTATTCAACCCATGATCGATCTACTCGGACCGAATCATAAGGTGCCCGGATTGAGGGATCTTGGTACCCTTCGACGAGCGCTCTCGGATCATTCGCTCACAACGTGCGAAGCGTTCGAGTTGCATCTTTAGGCTATGGCATTAATGGGTGGATAGTGACAGAAAAGACCGTTCCAGGCGTTGACCTTCGCAACCGAGCGCCTCAGCCCTACATTGCGATCGAGGGGCCCATCGGTGTTGGAAAGACCACGCTTGCAAAAAGGTTAGCTGATTTATTCAACTACCAGCTGCTATTAGAAGACGCTCATGAAAACCCGTTCCTCAGCAAGTTCTATGAGAATCAACGACAAAATGCGCTGGCGACACAGCTCTTCTTTTTGTTTCAGCGCGTCCAGAAAATGGATGACTTGAAACAGCAAGACATGTTCAAGCCACTGCGTATTGCCGATTTCTTGATTGATAAGGACCCATTATTTGCTCGCGTTAACCTAGACAATGACGAGTACAAGCTCTACAGCAAGGTATACGATCAAATGACGGTCGATGCACCGACACCGGACTTAGTCATCTACTTGCAAGCATCGGTCGACCGACTGCTTGAGCGGATTGACCGACGCGGCGTTGCAGCAGAGCGATCCATTAGCCGCCATTACCTCGAATCGTTAAATGAGGTATACAGCGAATTCTTTCTCTACTACGATGCGGCGCCACTGTTGATTGTCAATGCCAATCAAATTGATTTGATTAACAGGAATGAAGATTTCGTGCAGCTCGTGGACTATGCTCTGGATATAAAAGCAGGTCGACACTATTTCAACCCAACACTGATCGACTAACGTAGATAAAACAGCACCAAGGAGCTCACCACTCGATGCCTGACCGAATAACAACGAGCAAACTCGAAGCCATGAAGGCCGCTGGTGAGAAGTTTGTAATGGTCACTGCCTACGATGCGACATTTGCGCGACTCGTCAGTGACGCAGGCGCCGAATGCATCCTAGTGGGTGATTCGTTAGGCATGGTTTTGCAAGGTCATGATACAACGGTGCCTGTGTCGCTCGACGCAATGGTGTATCACACCGAATCTGTTGCGCGGGCACGCCCAACGTCCATGATTGTCTCTGACCTGCCTTTTATGACCTATTCATCACCGGAGGTCGCTCTGACTGCCAGCATGGAGCTGATGCAAAAAGGCGCACAAATGGTGAAACTTGAGGGTGGAACCTGGCTGAGTGAGACGATTCACCAGCTCGTTCAGCGCGGCATCCCCGTTTGCGCGCACCTGGGCTTGACTCCGCAGTCTGTGAACGTGTTTGGGGGTTATCGTGTGATGGGGCGCACACCCAAAGAAGCGAAGTCTATTTTAGCGGATGCTGTGGAAATTCAAGATGCTGGAGCAAGCATTTTGCTGCTGGAGTGCGTCCCCGAAAAACTGGCCGCCGACATCTCCTCCAAGTTAGACATTCCCGTGATTGGTATTGGCGCGGGCGCCGGCACCGACGCACAAGTGCTGGTGCTTCACGACCTCTTAGGTTTAACCGAAAAGCCAGCCCGGTTTGTTGAGAACTTTATGACCGGCGCAGATTCGATTCAAGATGCTTTAGCGGCCTTCGTAAAAGCCGTTAAGGACGGTAGCTACCCGCAAGAGCAACACACCTACCAGTAATATGGAGATCCTCCGAACGGTAGATGACATGCGAGGTTGGCGCGCTCGTCTGAGTCAGGACATCCGAGTAGGGTTTGCACCCACAATGGGAAACCTTCATGCGGGACACGTCTCACTGATCCACACCGCCAAGGCACACGCCGACCTGGCCGTCGCCTCTATCTTTGTGAATCCGATGCAATTTGGTCCGGGTGAGGACCTAGAAAGTTATCCAAGGACACTTGAGGTGGACCTGGCGAAGTTACAAGCGGCCGGAGCCGATGCCGTCTTTATTCCACGAGCAGAAGACATCTATCCCGAAGGGATTGATCAGCACACATCAGTCGACGTGCCTGACCTTACCGACGTGCTCTGTGGCGCTCAACGGCCCGGTCATTTTCGCGGTGTTACCACCGTGGTCAGCAAACTACTTGGCGTCGTGAGACCACACATTGCGTTCTTTGGGGCCAAAGACCTGCAACAAGTCCTGGTCATTAAAAAAATGGTTCGCGACCTACTCATAAACGTGGAGATTGTGACTGTGCCTACCCTGCGCGATCCCGACGGTCTCGCAATGAGCTCTCGAAACGGCTACCTCACGCCAGAAGAGCGAGCTCTGGCACCCAACTTCGCAGCCGCGTTAACCGCTTGCGCCCTCACGCTTCAAAACACGTCCTCCGATGTCTCAGAAACAATCGACATCGCAAAAAAGGCGCTCGAAGACAACGGCTTTACAGTTGACTACCTAGAAGCCCGCCGCACCAGCGACTTATCCCTGAGTCCGGCGCCCAACGATGAAATTGCGATCTTTGGCGCCGTCTATTTGGGAACAACGCGGCTTATTGATAACCGCGTCATACCGATCTAATGGCCGGGTCCTAGTCTCCCAAGCGAAAGTCTCAACTAAGGCGCTACGTCACAGGGTTCGTGTAGAAAGTCCAGCAGTTCATTGACCGCGGGGGGGGGTGGCGATGTCAGCCGACTCACCGTAAAAGCGACAGTAAAGTTCACGAGCGCACCCACAACACCAAAGGCATTGGGTTCGATACCAAAAAACCAATTCGGCGACATCGCACCAAGGAACCCTGTGTCAGGAATAAACATGATGCCCTTGTGCTGAAAGACGTAGAGCAAGGTCACTGAGATACCCGCAAGCATACCAGCGACCGCGCCCTCCCGATTGACCCGACGCGCGAAGATTCCCATTAACAACGCTGGGAAAAGCGATGAAGCCGCCAGCCCAAACGCGAGTGCTACCGTCCCAGCCGCAAATCCGGGCGGATTTAGGCCTAAATAACCGGCACCTAAAACCGCAACCGCCATCGCTATCCGCGAGGCTCTTAGCTCTGCCTTATCTGAAATTGACGGCATGTACGTGCTTTTAAGCAGGTCGTGCGAAATCGCACTAGAAATAGCCAATAACAGTCCCGCCGCTGTCGAAAGCGCCGCCGCCAATCCTCCGGCGGCGACTAAGGCTATGACCCAATTAGGCAGGTTCGCAATCTCCGGATTAGCCAAAACCAGTATGTCGTTATCCAGTTTCGTGAGCTCATTGGTTTTTGGATCCGACGTGTATTCAATTCGACCATCACCGTTTAAGTCCTCGACCTTGAGCAAACCCGTTTGTTCCCAGTTTTCAAACCACCCAGGCTTGTCCTCAATGAAAAGTGCTTGTCCATCAGATTGCTGCATTGTGTCGACGATATTGAGTCGTGCCATCGCAGCAAGGGCAGGTGCTGTCGTGTAGAGCACCGCAATAAATACAAGCGCCCACCCGGCAGAGCGACGCGCCGCGGCAACGCTTGGCACCGTAAAGAAGCGAATAATGACGTGGGGCAAACCGGCTGTACCAATCATTAGGGACGCCGTAAATGCCACCATGTTCAAGGTGCTACCGCGCAGCGTTGTCGTGTATTCCTGAAACCCCAGATCAAGCAATATCAGGTCGAGTTTGTCGAGCAGGTAAACATCGGTCCCGGTTAAGGTTGAACCCAGACCCAGTTGCGGTAATGGGTTCCCCGTTAGTTGCAGACTGATAAAGATGGCTGGAATGGTATAGGCGGTAATGAGCACACAATACTGTGCGATCTGTGTGTACGTGATGCCTTTCATCCCGCCCAGTACGGCATAGAAAAAGACAATAAACATGCCGATGCCTAAGCCTGTTTCATAATCTGTTTCTAAGAAGCGCGAAAAGGCGACCCCCACTCCTTTCATCTGACCGATCACGTAAGTTACTGAGCAAAGCACCAAGCAAATGACCGCAACCACACGAGCCGTATCCGAGTAATAGCGCTCTCCTATAAAGTCGGGAACTGTGTACTTGCCATACTTTCGCAAGTAAGGCGCGATGAGTAAGGCCAGTAATACGTACCCCCCCGTCCACCCCATAAGAAATACCGACCCGCCATAGCCGTTGTAGGACAGCGCGATCAAACCGGCCATAGAGATAAACGAGGCGGCCGACATCCAATCTGCGGCGGTCGCCATACCATTGGCTATCGGGTGTACACCACCGTCAGCAACGTAGAAATCCTTAGTGGAGGACGCGCGCGTCGCGATAGCAATGCCGATGTAAACGGCAAAGGTCGAACCCACAACGAGATACGTCAGGAGCGTTAAACTCATCGCTCTGTCTCCTCTTGGTACTCGCGCTCAAAACGAGTCATGGCTGCGGCGAAGTAGAAGATCAGCGCGATAAAAACAAAAATAGACCCCTGCTGCGCGAACCAAAATCCAAGCTTGTAACCACCCAACCTAATTTCATTAAGCGGCTCCACCAAAAGAATGCCAAATCCAAAGCTCACAACAAACCAGATGACGAGAAGCCGAAACATCAGCGTCCTCACCCGTGCAGAAAATTGAGCCCTTCTTATTTTATTATTTTGCTGGTCAGCCATTGACTGGATATCTCCCTTTATAGCGACGCTTGTTATTCCACTGCCGCACGACATACGGCATTATTAAGATAGCACTGCGCCGTTACGTCACCCGCGCGCAGTGATCAAAACACAAGGATCTAGTGCATGTCTAACGAAGCGATTTACCCCGTACCGTCAAACTTTGCGGACGCGCACATCAGTCCAGATAACTATCAACAAATGTACCGGCAGTCTCTGGACGATCCTGAATCATTTTGGAGTGGGCAAGCTCACGAATTTTTATCGTGGGACGCCCCGTGGCACACCACTTGCGAGAGTGATCTGTCAAAAGGGCAGGTGCGGTGGTTTGATGGCGGGCAGCTGAATGCATCAGTGAACTGCATTGATCGGCACTTGCCGGCGCGCGCGGCGCAGACCGCCATTTTGTGGGAAGGAGACGACCCCAGTGACAGCCAGCACATCACCTACCAAGCCCTAAAAGATGAAGTATGCCGTCTCGCAAACGTCATGCATGATCGGGGGGTGACCGCAGGAGATCGTGTCTGCATCTATATGCCCATGGTCCCTGAAGCCGCCTATGCGATGCTCGCATGCACGCGGATTGGTGCGATACATTCAGTCGTCTTTGGCGGCTTTTCGCCAGAGGCGCTCAAAGATCGAATTAACGACTCCGGTTGCCGGATGGTCATTACGGCCGATGAAGGCGTGCGTGGCGGGAAGACGGTGCCACTAAAGGCCAATGTTGATCAGGCCCTCACGGCCTGCCCAACCGTAGACACCGTGATTGTCTTGCAGCGTACTAATTCAGATATTCACTGGGAGCCCGAACGGGATATTGCGTACAGCGCGGCGACCCGAGCTGCAAGCACTGACTTCGCGCCCGTCTCAATGAGCAGTGAAGCGCCACTCTTCATTCTCTATACATCGGGATCCACTGGGAAACCCAAAGGTGTGTTGCACACAACCGGCGGTTATTTACTGCAGGCGGCCAGCACATTTAAACACGTGTTTGATTACCGAGAGGGCGAAGTATTTTGGTGCACCGCTGATGTCGGATGGGTGACGGGACATTCCTATATTGTCTACGGACCACTGTGTAACGGCGCAACAACGCTCATGTTTGAGGGAATCCCCACCTACCCTGATGGCGGGCGCTGCTGGGAAATTGTCGACAAACACAAGGTCAACACGTTCTTCACCGCGCCAACGGCCATTCGCGCCCTGCACGCACTCGGCGACGAGCTAGTCACCCAGCATTCGAGAAAGAGCTTACGCATTATCGGGTCAGTTGGTGAGCCTATCAATCCTGAAGCCTGGGAGTGGTATCACCGCGTCGTTGGCGACGGTCGCTGTCCCATTGTCGACAGTTGGTGGCAGACGGAGACAGGGGCAATGATGATCACACCGATGCCGTCTGCACACGCCATGAAACCCGGGTATGCGAGCTTTCCCTATTTTGGTGTTGAGCCTGCCTTGCTCGATGAGCAAGGTCAGGAAATTCACGGCGAGGGCGCCGGCTATCTGGTCATTAAACGCTCGTGGCCTGGTCAAATCCGAACCGTTTACGGGGATCACCAGCGGTTAATCGACACCTACTTTTCAACGTATCCCGGCTACTACTTCACCGGCGACGGGGCACTGCGCGATGCTGATGGCTACTTACGAATTACCGGTCGTGTCGATGATGTCTTAAATATATCGGGGCATCGAATGGGCACGGCCGAAATCGAGAGCGCGCTTGTCCAGCACAAAGACATCTCGGAGGCTGCTGTCGTAGGCTACCCTCATCCGATTAAAGGCCAAGGCATCTACTGCTACGTAACGCCGGTTCAGGGCGTAGAAGACTCGCCCGAACTGCGTGCCCAACTGGTCCAGTTGTGCGTGAGAGAAATTGGTCCGATTGCAAAGCCCGATATTATTCAATGGGCTCCGGGCCTGCCTAAGACACGATCAGGAAAAATTATGCGCCGGATTCTCCGCAAGGTTGCCGAAAACGAACTCGATAATCTTGGAGATACCTCAACACTTGCAGACCCTTCGGTCGTTGAACAACTGATCGATGCTCGCGAGCGAAGTTAAGCCATTTTTTGTAAAAAAAAAGGCCCGCAAGCGGGCCTTTTTAAATCAAATACAACGATTACTTAGTCTCGTCGTCCTCTGACTCTGTTCCATCGTTTGCCTCTGACGCTTCGTCGTCTGATTCCACGACTGCTTCGGAGGACACTTCTGTCTCCTCTGACTCAACCTCGAGCTCAACAGCATCGGACTCAACAGCCACTGCCTCAGCGGGCGACTCATCGGCAACTTCAGCAGCAGGTGCCTGCTCAGCTTCGTCTTCCAGCAGCTCTTTAATCGACAGCTTGATACGGCCACGTTGATCAACGTCAAGGCACTTAACGGTGACATCCTGACCTTCTGTTAAGTAGTCGCTGACATTTTCAACACGCTCGTTCGCTATTTGCGAGATGTGCAGGAGGCCGTCTTTGCCTGGCAAGATCGTGATAAACGCACCAAAATCGACGATCCGGGCAACCTTACCCGTGTAGATCGCGCCCACTTCAGCTTCCGCTGTAATGGCCATGATCATCTCAACGGCTGCATCACGCGAACCTTGATTTTGACCAAACACTTTGACGGTACCGTCATCGTTGATGTCGACCGTTGCACCTGAGTCTTCGGTAATCTGTCGGATAGTTGCGCCGCCCTTACCAATAATGTCGCGAATCTTGTCTTGATCAATCTTTAAACTCACCATACTTGGCGCGTTTTCAGACGTAATCTCGCGAGCAGAATCAAGTACAGAGTTCATCTGTCCAAGAATGTGCAGTCGTGCGTGAAGCGCTTGCTCGAGTGCCACCTCCATGATCTGCTCATTGATGCCTTCGATCTTAATGTCCATCTGCAACGCGGTAACACCCGCAGCAGTTCCAGCCACTTTAAAATCCATGTCGCCAAGGTGATCTTCGTCACCAAGAATGTCGGTCAGAACAGCGAATTGATTCCCTTCTTTGACCAACCCCATTGCAATGCCTGCAACCGGTGCCTTCAGTGGAACGCCCGCGGCCATCATGGCCAATGAGCCCACACAGACAGAAGCCATTGAACTCGACCCATTTGATTCAGTGATCTCGGAGACGACCCGAATCGTGTATGGGAACTCATCTTCGCTTGGAAGTACGGCAGCCAAACCACGTCGCGCCAAGCGACCGTGACCGATTTCGCGACGTCCAGTGAACCCCATACGTCCTGCCTCACCCACTGAGTAGGGAGGGAAGTTGTAGTGCAGCATGAACGGATCACGCCGCTCACCTTCGAGCGCATCAATAATCTGCGCATCACGAGTAGATCCCAATGTAACGGCACCAATCGCCTGTGTCTCACCGCGCGTGAACAGTGATGACCCGTGAGCGTTATCGAGCACATCGACTTCGCAGGCAATCTGGCGCACTGTGCGACCGTCACGCCCATCGATGCGTGGCTCACCCGCTAGAATTCGCTGACGAACAATCCGCTTCTCAAGGGCTTTAAACTCGTCCTTGATGTCATCGGCAGATGCACCGTCATCAGTCGCTAACTGCGCCATAATCGCGTCACGAACATGCCCAACACGCTCATAGCGCGCTGCCTTCTCCGTAATGCGGTACGCTTCGCCTAAATCGACTCCGGCAGCCTCCTCAACTTGAGCACGCAGCGTTTCGTTGACTTCCGCGGCAGACCAATCCCATCGAGGCTTTCCTGCTTCTTCTACAAGCTCATCAATTGCCTTGATAACCGTCTGCATCTCTTGGTGAGCAAACAAAACCGCACCGAGCATTTGATCTTCAGACAACTCTTTGGCTTCCGACTCAACCATCAAAACAGCGTCGCGGGTACCGGCAACAACCATGTCCAGCTGACTGTTTTTAAGTGCGGCATAACCTGGGTTCAACACGTAGCCGTCAGCTTCTGAGAAGCCAACGCGCGCACCACCAATTGGGCCGTTGAAGGGGCAGCCAGAAATTGCGAGGGCAGCCGATGTTCCAATCATTGCCGGAATATCTGGGTCGGTGTCGAAGTCGGCAGACATTACTGTGCAAACGACTTGCACTTCATTCATGAAACCGTCAGCGAAAAGCGGTCGGATGGGCCGATCAATCAAACGCGACGTCAGTGTTTCTTTTTCGCTAGGTCGGGCTTCACGCTTAAAAAAGCCGCCGGGGATCTTACCCACAGAATAAGCCTTTTCAATGTAATGCACTGACAGTGGGAAAAACGCCTGTCCGGGCTTTTCCTTCGGATCAGCTACCACTGTACAAAGCACAGAGGTAGTGCCCATGGTCACCATTACGGCGCCAGAGGCCTGGCGCGCTATGCGTCCAGTTTCCAGTGTGACCTCTTGGCCACCGAACTGGAATGTTTTAGTAACAACGTTCACTTCATTCTCTCCAAAATAAATCGGCCGGCATAATGCCGGCCCTAAGTAATCTTATCGGCGCAAACCAAGACGCTTAATAACGGTCGAATAACGACTCGCGTCCTTGCGCTTCAAGTAATCCAACAGCTTACGGCGCTGGTTGACCATGCGAATCAGACCACGTCGTGAGTGGTGATCTTGCGCATGCTCTTTAAAGTGCTGCTGTAGCTGCTCTATGTTGGCGGTCAACAATGCAACTTGTACTTCGGGCGATCCTGTATCGCCTTCGGATTGCTTATAGTCGTCCACAATTTGAGCTTTTCGTACTGCATCAAGTGCCATGATATTTCTCCAACCTGCGTTTTCTAAGCCCACCCGTGCAGGTTTACAGGAGGGTTGGTTAATGACTGTCAACAAACAGCCGCTTTGGGGCGACTCGGCCGTCGTCGAGTATTACCCCGACGCCCAAAAAAGGGCCGTTCGCTTCAGCGATGCGAACAATACCACTTAGTGGCGCATTTCGCACTAGCACAGCCTGCCCTTGTTTTAGGTAGAAAGCCGCAGAATGACTCACTTCAACACGCGCTAAATGGTCTACCGCCAGTTCGGGATCGATCAAAAACTGATCGAGGGCGCCCTCACCTTCGGTCTCCGCGACGGCGATCAGCGTCTCCAGTGTCACAGCTTGCCCCAAATCAAAGGGACCGGTCGCTGTCCGTCTTAACGCGCTCATATGACCGGGAAGCTCGAGCGATGTTGCCAAATCTTCTGAAAGTGTGCGGATGTACGTACCTTTGCTGCAAACGACATCGATGTCAGCCGTGGCGGCTTCTCCAGGTGAAAAGTGGTTCAATGTCGCACTGCGAATAGTGACGGGGCGGGGCTTCCGCTCGACCTCCTTTCCCTGTCGTGCCAACTTGTAAAGCGGCTGTCCGTCGACCTTCAGCGCCGAGTACATCGGCGGTGTCTGCTGAATGTCACCCACAAATTGCGCGAGCGCGGCTGAAACATTTTCTTGAAGCAAATGCGCCGCATTTTTTTGCGCTAAAACCTCACCCTCACTGTCTCCAGTCGCCGTCGACACGCCAAACGTAACCTGGGCTTCATATGCCTTATCCGAATCGAGTAGAAATTGAGACAGCTTTGTCGCCTCACCGAGACAAATAGGCAAGACGCCACTGGCAAGCGGATCTAGGTTACCCGTGTGGCCGCCTTTCGCAGCACCAAACAAATGGCGTACGCGTTGCAGTGCTTGGTTTGACGAGGGACCGACCGGTTTATCCAGAACCAATATGCCGGTTACAGGCCGCCCCTTTCTCCGGCGAGCCATATCAGTCCTCTTCAGATTCCGGCGCGTCTTCGTGCTTTTCGTCCGATGCTAGGGCCTGTCCGAGCAATGCTTCCATATGACGACCGCGCCCAACACTTTCATCAAACTTGAACGAGAGCTTAGGTACCGTTCGCAAGCTGGAATCGCGAGCAATCTCACTGCGGAGATAACCGGCTGCTTTGTCTAGAACAGCCGTCACTTCTTGCGCCGACTTTGCATCCTCCAACCCGATTTTCGTGAAGAAAACCTTCGCATACCGGAGATCGCGGCTCACATCGACCGCTGTTACATTCACAAACTCCGCTCTCGGATCGCGGAGACTGTGCAATAGCAGCTTGGCCAGCTCCTGTTGTAAGAAGTCAGCAACGCGTTCGGTGCGACTGTATTCTTGAGGCAAGACAATAAACCTATAATGAGCGCGCGACTTCGTTAACTTCGAAGACCTCGATGAGATCTCCCACTTTTACGTCGGTATAGTTTTTCACACCAATGCCGCACTCTGTGCCGTTACGCACTTCGCTCGCGTCATCTTTAAAGCGACGAAGCGACTCAAGCTCACCCTCGTAAATCACAATACTGTCGCGCAGCACGCGAATCGGCTTCGACCGGGACACAGTCCCCTCGGTCACCATACAGCCCGCGATAAGCCCAAACTTTGGCGACCGGAACACATCACGAACTTCAGCAATACCGACAATCTCTTCTCGCAGTTCTGGCGATAACATGCCCGTGAGCGCCGCTTTAACATCGTCGATTAAGTCGTAGATCACGTTGTAGTAACGCACTTCCACGCCTTCGTTCTCTGCCATGCCTCGGGCCTTTGCATCAGCACGCGTATTGAAACCAAAGATAACGGCATTACTGGTCATTGCCAGCGACACATCAGTTTCGGTAATACCGCCGACACCTCCAGCGACAACGTTGACCTTTACCTCGTCATTACCCAAATCTGAGAGCGACGATTGCAGTGCCTCCAGTGAGCCACGCACGTCCGTTTTCACGACGACATTGAGTGTTTGGACCTCACCGGCCGTCATTGTCTCGAACATGCTATCGAGTTTCGCCGCTTGCTGACGTGCAAGCTTACTCGATCGCTGTTTTTCCTGACGACTTCCGGCAATTTCTCTTGCTCGCTTCTCGCTTTCAACAGCAACAAACGGATCGCCGGCATCGGGCGTACCGTCGAGGCCTAGTATCTCAACAGGAATACTTGGACCTGCGACAGCAATGGGTTGACCATTCTCGTCAAGCATTGCGCGCACGCGCCCATACTGCAGACCTGCGAGCACGATATCGCCTTGTTTCAATGTGCCTTGCTGCACTAACAATGAGGCGACAGGACCACGGCCTCTATCGAGTCGTGATTCGATCACAAGCCCACTGGCGGGCACATCCTCTGGCGCCTTAAGCTCCAACAGCTCAGACTGCAGGAGTAAGGATTCAAGCAATCGGTCGATACCTTCACCGCTGTGCGCCGAAACGGGTACAAACTGAGTGTCTCCACCCCAGTCTTCAGGAATAACATCCTTTGCCGCAAGTTCGTTCTTCACGCGGTCTGGATCTGCGCCCTCTTTATCCATTTTGTTAATGGCGACGACTAAAGGCACACCGGCCGCACGCGCGTGCTGCACCGCCTCTTCAGTCTGTGGCATCACACCGTCATCGGCAGCCACAACTAAAATCACGATGTCCGTTGATTTTGCGCCGCGGGCTCGCATGGCTGTAAATGCGGCGTGTCCGGGCGTATCGAGGAAGGTGATCATCCCCTGGTCTGTTTTTACGTGATAAGCACCAATATGCTGCGTGATGCCACCCGCTTCGCCAACGGCCACACGCGAGTTTCGAATGTAGTCGAGCAAGGAGGTTTTTCCATGATCAACGTGGCCCATCACAGTGACAACGGGCGCGCGAAGCTCGGGCGTGCCGCCGTAGCTCGCCATTGACTCCTCGAGTCGCTCCTCAAGCACGTCGTCGCTTCTCAGTTTGGTTCGGTGTCCGAGCTCTTCAACAACGAGACTCGCGGTGTCCTGGTCTATCATCTGATTAATCGTGGCCATGACGCCAAGCTTCATCAGCTCTTTAATGACAACACCTGCTTTGACCGCCATTTGCTGCGCGAGATCGCCAACGCTGATATTTTCGGGCAGCTCGACGTCGTAAACGATCCTCTCAGTCGGCTGTTCAAATCCATGCTGGTTTGGCTCATCGCCAGAGCGCCGACGCTTTCCACCGCGTGCTCGTCCAACGCCCGACTCAGCGGCCTCAATGGCACTGAGCGACAGATTATGTCCGCGCTGCTTACCGCGCCCTGCCGACATATTAGAGCGATCTAGACGTCCCCTACCCGGCTTATTCCGGCGCGAATCATTGGTGTCTCTTGCACTGTCTTTTGAGGGCGCGTCATGCAAACGCTTGGGTCGTTTATCCGCTTGAGTCGCGGCGACCTTTTCAGCAACTGCTGTTTTCTGAGCAGTCTCTTGATCCGCTTTTTTGCGTGCCTCATCGGCCTGTCGTGTAGCAACGACCTCATCGAGCTGTTGCTGGCGGGCTTGGTCTTCGGCCTTACGGCGTGCAGCAGCACGTTGTCGTAACACCTCAGGATCGACATTACGCAAATCTTCTTCAACCGCAGGCGGTTCAATAGGCGCCTCTAAACGCTCCTCGACCGCAACCGGCGTCTCAATAACGGGCGCAACTTCAGGCTCTGCAACCACCTCTTCAATCACGGGCTCCGGTGAGGCAATCTCCACAGGGTCCGGTTGTGCTTCAGCGGCAACATCTGGCGCTTCGACTAACGCGGCTTCCTCAGAGTCCGGACGCTTCATGTAGGTACGCTTTTTTCGCACCTCTACGTTGACCGTGCGTTTACCCGCACCGCCACCCGTCTTTAGTGTGCTGACGGACTTCCGCTTCAGCGTGATCTTGCGTGGCGCCTCTTCATCGCTGCCATGACTGCGCTTCAGATGGCCTAGCAGTGAACGCTTGTCATCATCGGAGACGACTTCGCTCGCCTCTTTATGAGGCAAGCCTGCGTCTTTCATCTGTGACAGAAGCTTTTCCGCGTCTGTTCCCACGGTTTTCGCTAACTGCTCTACGGTTACTTCAGCCATTTTTTCTCTCTCTAATCTTGCCGTTGGTCATCTGTGTAGTGAAAAAGAACGATCACTAAGCAGATTCGCCCTCTTCCGCGAACCAAGGCTCGCGAGCGGTCATAATGAGCTCAGCAGCCCATTCTTCGGTCATTCCTTCGATCTCCATGAGCTCATCAACACTCTGCTCTGCGAGATCTTCCATGGTAATCACGCCCACGTTTGCGAGAACGTACGCTAGCTGCTTTTCCATGCCACGCATCTCGAGCAGATCTTGAGCGGGCTCATTCGAACCAATCTCTTCCTCAGACGCAATGGCCATTGTTAACAACGCGTCTTTCGCCCTCGCCCTCAGCTCCTCGGCAATGTCTTCGTCGAAGCCGTCGATACCCGCCATTTCCTCAAGCGGAACGTAAGCAACCTCTTCAACAGTGGTAAAGCCTTCTTCGACCAATACGCCAGCCACATCTTCATCGACATCCAACGCGTTCATGAAAGTCTCCATGACCTCGCCCGCTTCTGCTTCTTGCTTTTCGATCGCCTCATCCGTACTCATGACGTTAATCGTCCAGCCAGTGAGGTCAGACGCAAGGCGAACATTTTGGCCGCCACGACCAATGGCCTGCGCAAGATTATCTTCGGCAACCGCCACTTCCATGGTGTTGCTGTCTTCGTCCACCACAATAGACTCGACTTCTGCAGGCGACATCGCGTTGATAACCAACTGCGCAGGATTGTCATCCCACAAAATAATGTCGACGCGCTCGGTGTCCAATTCGTTAGAGACCGCTTGCACGCGAGAGCCACGCATACCCACGCATGCGCCCACAGGGTCTATCCGCTGGTCGCCCGTTTTCACGGCAATCTTCGCTCGCGATCCAGGATCACGTGCCGCTGAGCGGATTTGAATAACGCCCTCAGAAATCTCGGGGACCTCAATTTTAAAGAGTTCAATTAACATCTCTTTACAGGCTCGCGATAACACTAACTGAGGCCCGCGGGACTCCTCGTTAATCTCCAACAAAACCGCACGCACGCGGTCATTCATCCGGAACGTCTCTCGTCCCACTAACTCTGATCGCGGCAAGAGCCCTTCCGCGTTATTACCCAGGTCGAGAATAATATTATCTCGCGTTACTTTTTTAACGGTTCCCGCTAGCAGCTCGCCCATCCGGTCTTTGTATTGATCGACCACTTGAGCGCGCTCGGCTTCACGAACAGCCTGCACGATAACTTGTTTCGCGGTTTGCGCCGCAATACGTCCAAAACCGACGTTTTCCACGAGTTCCTCGTGCACGTCGCCAGGCACCAAGTCATTATTAACCTCGATCGCCTCTTCGGTCGTAAACTGCGTGCCCAGCAGTGCGAGCTCCGTATCGGGCACAACCAACCACTTCCGTCGGGTCACGTAGTCGCCTGATTCACGATCAATCGTGACTTCAATATCCGACTCCTCGTCGTACCGCTTTTTTGTAGCGGTCGCGAGCGCCAGCTCAATGGCTTCAAAGATAATGTCTTCCGATACGCCTTTCTCATTAGAAACTGCTTCGGCAACCATCAAAATTTCTTTGCTCATTTGTTATTTCTCACTCTGATCATGGAGGACTAAATCGCCCTCCTTTAAACTTTCATCTATCGTGCGAACTGCAGCGGGTCGACTTCGCTCAATCCACTCTGCCGTGGGCTCTACTCGAACCCTGTCAATACTACCCAGAGGCAGCAAATACTCGTGTTTATCAACGCGGACGACAATGTCATCACCATCGAAACCTAAAAACCACCCTCGGAATTTGCGGCGCCCGTCAAACGGAAACCGCAGCTTGACCTGCATGGGCTGCTCTTCATAAATACTGAACTGCTCCTTTTTGAACAGCAAACGATCTATCCCCGGAGACGAAACCTCTAACGTAAATTCACCCACAAAGGGGTCTTCTACATCTAAAATCGCACTCATGTGGCGACTCACCGTGGCGCAATCATCAACGGTGACGCCTTGTTGCCTGTCAATATAAACACGCAACGTGGGGCGCCGATTTGGGCTCAACAGTTCCAAACCCCACAGCGCGAACCCCAACATTTCAACCGTCGGTTCCAGCATGGTGAGCAATTGGCTCTCTTTACCACCCATTGTGTTCATCGCCGTCCTCGGCAAATTTCAGATACAAAAAAGCCCCAAACAAGGGGCCTCAAAGTGCAGCGCATACCGTCGCGCAAAGTTGGTAGCGGGGGCCGGATTTGAACCGACGACCTTCGGGTTATGAGCCCGACGAGCTACCAGGCTGCTCCACCCCGCATCAAAGTCGTTGCGATGCCCCTTGTATCGACGCCTGTATCGTCGAAGGCAATCACACGGAACCTAGGTCCCGTAACTGAGGAGCGGAGTCTAGGGAGTCGATGCTAGTCCGTCAAGGGGAAGAAATACAAAAACGCCCGCACTTGTTGGGTTTCGTGGATTTTAATGCCTGTTGTGGGAAAACAATGCAGGTCACCAGTCCTTTTGCGCTGGCACCCCGTCAACACTTGCTGCTGATCGCACCGCATTCAAAATAGCAGATTGCATTGCAGCGGCTGCAGCCACCCCCAGTTTATTGATCAACTGAGGTGTCACCGCTTGCGACTGCTTCGGTGAATTTGTCACTGAAACAGCGAAAATCGTGTCGCCGTCAAACAGGGTATGCACCGGCCTTACCGCTCGAGCCAGACCGTCATGCGCCATCTCCGCCACTTTTTTCAGCTGTGCTTTTGACAACTGGACGTTTGTTGCGATAACACCGAGCGTGGTATTCGTGCCAATCAGCGCACCACTCTCCAACGTACCGAGCGCCAGATCCACAGCCGACTCATAGCACCCAGGCGCAGTCGCCCTAACACCTGCAATCGTTTGTCCCGTAGCACTGTCAAACACTTCGCCCACCGCGTTGACCGCCGCAAGCGCGCCGACAAGCACCCCATCGTCAAATTCACGAAGCGCGTTCCCAAGGCCACCTTTAGTGGCGCGCTCAGGCCCTGCTAATTTACCCACCGTCGCGCCAGTTCCCGCCCCTAAGTTTCCCGATCCAACCGGCGCGCTGGTGGCATCTAATGCGGCCTTAGCCCCCCATTGTGCAGTCGGTCGAACACCCGCACTCCCAAGTTGCAAATCGAATAAAACAGCAGCCGGTACAATGGGGACCACAACCCCCTCAAGCACTGGCAACCCCAAACCCTCAGCTTCGAGCGCGGCCATAACACCGCTCGCCGCATCAAGGCCGTAAGCACTGCCGCCACTGAGCACAATCGCGTTTGCCCGCTCGACCAAATTCCCCGGCTCCAGAAGATCAGTCTCTCGGGTACCTGGCGCCGCGCCTTGAACTGACGCAGCAGCGGTCGCCCCCTCCCCAGCAAAGCGAACAACAGTGACGCCCGTCAAATTTTCATGATCGGTTACGTGCCCTACCGTAATACCAGGAATCGCCGTAATGCTTTGATTATTTAACGACATAACTCGCACCAAAATTCACCTTCATCAGCGCCGCATTTGCCCTCATTTATTAACTGAAATGTGTGCCTTTTGGAGAAGGCTAACACGACAGGGTTAGAGCGCGGTTTATGTGGAAAAAAGACACTTTATTTAACGCCCAAATCTATTTCGTTTACGGCAAACAAGACATACACTTCCGCGAATCTTAACAACAATAATATGTCAGAGGAGACGTTCATGGCGGAGCTTCCAAAACACGCGAAAGTAGTCGTTATCGGACAGGGCGGAATCGTCGGCGCGTCGGTCGTTCATCACTTAATTGAAGAGGGTTGGGACGACATCGTAGGGCTTGAAAAGTCGGCGATCCCTACCGACATTGGCTCGACCTCGCATGCGTCTGACTTTTGCTACATGACGACCCACGACAAACTCAATGTTTTCACCAGCACGTACAGCCGCGAGTTCTACAAAAAGCGCGGTAACTACATTGAGATTGGCGGCATGGAGGTTGCGCGCAAAGACGACGACGAGCGCATGCTCGAACTCATTCGTAAAGTGGGCTCAGGTAAAGCGTTTGGTACGAACGCACATATGATCTCGGCAGCCGAAGCCAAAGAGAAGTTCCCACTGCTTGAAGAAAGCGAAATTCAGGGCGCCCTTTGGGATCCCGATGCAGGACTTGTGACCCCACGCTCGCAAAAAGTGGCGGGCGATTTGGTCGACGAGGCGGTTGCCAGCGGTAAGTTGAAAGCCTTTGCCTATACGCCCGCCACCAAAATATTAGTTGAAGATGGCGTTGCGGTGGGGGTCGAGACACCCAAGGGAACCATCATGGCGGACTACCTGGTTCTGTGCGCTGGCATCTGGGGGTCGCTCGTATCCAACACGGCGGACGTCAAGCTACCGCTTTTGCCACTGGAGCATCCCCTTCTGTTTTTTGGACCTTGGGACCACCTTGAAGGAACAGGCAAAGACATTGTTTATCCTTTGATGCGTGACCAGGGTAATTCAGCCTACGTGCGCGACACGGGGGATCCCACCACACCCGAGGGGGGTCTTCTCGAGTGGGGCTACTACGAGCCTTTCGAACCCAGACTGATCGAAGCCAAAGAAATTGTTGAACCGAGCGAAGCGAGACTGTCGCCATCAATGCGCGATATAACCCTCGATCAAGTCATGGACGCGTTCGAACGCGCCATTGAACTGACACCGGTTCTCGGCGAACTGGGTTGGGAGGAGCGTCGCTCATTTAACGGCCTACTGTCGGTCACAACGGACAGTGCTTCGATTATTGGTGAGTCGGTCGAACTCAAAAATCTATGGCTCTGTGAGGCGGTCTGGGTCAAAGACGGACCTGGCGCTGGAAAGTTGCTTGCAGAATGGATGACTCACGGCCGCACGAGTATGGATCCGCACAGCATTGATCCTGCGCGTCACTACCCGATTCAAAAGACCGACCAATACATTCGTGATCGGTGCTACGAGTCCGCTCAAAAAGTCTACACACCCGCCGTTCACCCTCGCGAACCGTTTGCAAGGTCTCGTGGACTGAGGACCAGCCCCTTTTACGAGCGAGAAGTTGCGTTAGGCGGTTACTTCATGGAAGTCGCAGGCTGGGAGCGCGCACACGGTTATGCCGCGAACGAAGAAACATTGCTGACGAAGTATCGTGATCGGATTCCTACCCGACAGGCCGAGTGGGACAATCGACACTTTTGGGAGGTCTCTAACGCCGAGCAACTGGCCATGAGCGACGGGGTTGGCATGATTAACCTGTCTCACTTTGCCATCTTTGATGTCGAAGGCCCAGATGCGGAAGGTTTGATGGAGTACGTTTCGGTCGCAAAGGTCGGTACCGATACAGCACTGGGTAAAGGCGTCTACACCCATTTCCTTGATCACGCGGGTGGTATTCGTTCCGACCTCACCATTATCCGACTTGCGAGCGACTGCTATCGCGTGGTTTGCGGCGGCGATACTGGGCACCGAGACTACATTTGGATGCGCGACATCAAGGACAAGCACGGCTTTCCCAATGTGACCTTCCATGATCAAAGCGAGCAGCTCGCAACATTAGGACTCTGGGGACCTGACGCGCGCAGTACACTCGCTCAACTCATGGACGACCCTGAGACTATTTCTAATGCGTCATTCCCCTTTGCAACCACACGTGAAATAAACGTTTGCGGCGTCACCGTTTGGGCATTTCGCATCAGCTACGTGGGTGAGCAAGGCTGGGAATTGTACTTCCCGTTCTCAGAAGGTCTGAAGATATGGGACGCGTTGTTCGAGTTAGGGGTGACGCCTGTGGGCATCGAAACGTATGCGAATAGCCGTCGTCTCGAAAAAAGTCTCCGCCTTCAAAACGCAGACCTTGAAATCGACTACAACCTTTACGAAGCAGGACTTGCGCGACCTAAGGTCAAAGCGGCTGACTTCCACGGAAAGGCGGCTTACGTTCAGCAACGGGAGCTCGACCAGCAGGCCGCTTATCTGTGCACGTTCATGCTACAGGACACCACAGACAGCGACGGTGTTGTGCGCTACCCCGTGGGTAACTGGCCAATCCTCGACCGCAAGACGAAGGAAGTCATCATCGACGCGCACGGTCGTCGGTCGTACACCACGAGCATGGCCTTCGGACCCAGCCTAGGCGCCAACATTGCGATGGGCTACCTGCCAGCCGATCAAGCGAAGGAAGGTGACATTGTGCTGATCGAGTACTTTGGTGAGCACTATGAAGCGAAAGTCATGAAGGTGGGCTACGGCGCACTACTCGACCCCACCAACGAGCGGCCCAAGAGCTGACTCAAAAAAAGAAAAAGGAGCCAACAGGCTCCTTTTTTTTGCTTTAAAGCCGTCTACCGACGACGACGCCTTCGCCCTTCAGGCTCTGGTGCCGTCTTCGGGGGCGGGGCGGAAACCACCGAAAACAAGTTGGGGTAGGGGTCTGACTTGTGCGGAAACGCCATCGCAGCGACAAAGTAGTCTTGAAAGTCTGCCTCCATCGCGGTTTCAATACGCTCCGCTTTGTTGACCGTCTGCTGAATACTCACGCGCGACTCGCGGTTCAACAGTGCTATTCGAGCACCCACACCGGCGGCATTGCCCGCTGATGACACATTGTTCAACGCACAGTCAGGAATGAGCCCCAGTACCATTGCATGCTCAACGCTGATGTGGCTGCCAAAGGCACCCGCCAAGCGAATGCGGTCGACGGTCGCCACGCCCATCTTATCCATGAGGAGCTTAATCCCAGCATAGAGCGCCGCTTTTGCAAGCTGGATCTGTCTCACATCGTTCTGCGTCACAACGATGTCACGCTGCGCTTCGTGCTGGGCAAAATGCAAAACGTACGACCACGTTCGCCCATTAGAACGAACTCGCTCTGTCTGCTCGGCAAGCGCTCCGTCGACAATACCGTCTTGGGTGATGATCCCAGCGAGAAACATTTCGGCGATCACCTCAATGATGCCGGAACCGCAAATCCCCGTAATATCGAGACCTTTTGTCGAGGACTCAAAGTCCGGCTCGATGGACCACAAATCTGAACCAATCACCTTGAATCGGGGTTCAAGAGTCTCTCGGTCGATCCGGACACGCTCAATTGCACCCGCTGTCGCTCGCTGACCGGCACTGATTTCACCCCCTTCAAATGCCGGACCCGTGGGACTTGAACACACAAGAAGACGATCTTTATTGCCTAAAACAATTTCGGCATTCGTACCCACATCAACAATAAGGCTCATCGCTTTTTCTCGATCCGGCGCCTCAGCCAAAATCACGCCCGCCGTATCCGCACCCACATGCCCCGCGATACAGGGCAGGACGAACAATCGCGCCTGCAGGTGCGCGTTAAGACCTAAGTCACTGGCCTTAAGCGTTACCGCTTCATCCAACGTCAGCGCAAAGGGTGCGCCCCCTAAATTTATGGGGTTAATACCTAAAACAAGGTGATGCATGATCGGGTTGGCGACCAACGAGATCTCTAAAATGTTATCGGTTGTCTCACCCAGCTGCTCTGTCAGTTCAACGAACAACTTGCTGAGCGCCGACTGAATGGCCGCGGTCATCGCTTCAGCACCCTCGGGATGCATCATGATATATGACACGCGACTCATCAGATCTTCGCCAAACGGAATCTGGGGATTCATGACACTTGCTGAGGATAAAACATCACCCGTCGCAAGATCGCATAGATGCGCCGCGACCGTCGTAGACCCAACGTCAACCGCCACACCACGCGCCGCATCGAACAGACCGGACCACACACCGACAATCTGACTCGACTCAAAAACGGCAACAGTTACACCTCTGTCCCCACTGGCTAATACCGACTGAAGCTTAACGAGCTCCGAGGTCTCGATACCCAGGTTTGTAAGACCCCAATCAACCTCAAGCGCATCGAAAAGCAACCTCGCCTCTCCACGAGCATCCTCCAACGACGACTCCACCAGCGTCACAAAGTACAGTCGAGTCGCGGTACTGAGCTGAATATCTCGGTGCTCTGCGTCTTTGCGAATGATCTGGCGGTGCACCTGACTTTCGGGCGGCACATCGATAATCACATCGTCCAATAGATCGGCGTGACAGCTCAGCCTGCGGCCCTCTGGTAGTGGGCCTTTGCGCTCATTGAACTTGATTTCCGTGCCGACAAGCGGCGAGAGATGTTCTGGGCTAGAGGTCATATTGTGCTTTTGGAAGTGACCTGACATACAGGCAATCTGACAGCGGCCACACAAGCCGCGACCACCGCAGACCGAGTCGATATCAACCCCTAGGGTACGAGCCGCGTCCAGAAGCTGCGTGTGCTTTGGAAACTCGCCTCGCTTACCCGATGGAAGAAATAGAACCTTGATCTGCTCGCTAGACACGTCTTATGCATTACCTCTTCGACGACCGGCTCGTCCACGACGACCTCCGGCGGCACCTTCGGCCGCCGGATCTCGGTACGCCTTAATCCAGTTTGCACAGTTCGGGTCGTGTCCCATCATCACATCACCGCCGCGAACGGCTTGCATCACCTCCGGGTGCAATGGACTGGTAATCGCAGAGGTCATACCGGCGCCCATGGCCATCGTCAAAAACGCCGCATTGATCCCGTTCCTATTAGGCAGACCGAAGCTTACATTGGACGCGCCGCAGGTCGTATTCACTTTAAGATCAGTGCGAAGTCGACGAACCAGCTCCATGACCTGAACACCTGCGGTATTGATCGCGCCAATTGGCATCACCAACGGATCCACAACAACGTCTTCGTGCGATATTCCATAATCAGCAGCACGTTCAACAATCTTTTTGGCCACTGCAAAGCGTACGTTTGGGTCTTCAGAAATGCCGGTCTCATCGTTTGAAATAGCCACGACCGCGGCACCGTATTTCGCGACAAGCGGCAAGACACGCTCGAGCACTTCGTCCTCACCTGTCACTGAATTTACCAAAGCCTTCCCTTGATAGACCGACAGCCCCGCTTCAAGCGCTTCAACAATCGACGAATCAATACTCAGCGGCACGTCCGTAATTGACTGCACTAACTGTATCGCTTCGGCCAGAATTCGCGGCTCATCGGCTAAGGGAATACCGGCATTGACATCGAGCATTTGAGCCCCAGCCGCAACTTGAGCAAGCGCGTCCGCTTCAACACGGCTGTAGTCCCCATTTTTCATTTCTTCAGCAAGAATTTTACGACCGGTGGGATTAATACGCTCGCCGATGACTATAAAGGGCTTGTCAAAACCCATATGCACTTCTCGAGAAGCCGAGCTAATAATGGTTGTCGTCATGAGTGTCTCCAGCACGATCCCCCGTGACGGTTACGTGCAATTTTTATTGTCAGCCCTAGGGCTCATTGTTATGCCGCCGATATAAACATTGCGGTCGTTCTTCGCGTGTTCAAGAACACGCCGCTTACCTCAACGACGCTATCGTGCGTCTTTGAACCCTTTATTAGCAATGAGCGCTTTAAGCGTCTCATCCGACACCTCGCTCTCAATGCCCTGACCTATTTGTTGCGCAAGCTCTTGAGGTGACAGACTGGACTCAATCGACGAGGTCACTCTGCGCCATTCGTCAAGGTAGGCGTCGCTGCCCCCCTTATCGGCGCGCATAGCCGCACGGTCAATCGCCGCTTGGAACCGATGCTCAAGTAAATACTTACCCCGTTCACGACCTCGCTTTATCTGGACTTGTGATGGAATATCTCGCCAGTACACGTCAATTCTCTGCAAACGCTTTACCCCTTTAAGGAATCATCCGAACAACCTGCTCCTGCAACGAGGAAGCCAACTGTCCGTACCCGGTCTCAATAATTTCAAGTGGAAGGCCTAATCGCTCTGCCGCGCGCGTTGCACTTGCGCGCAATGTATCGTCATGCACTTGCGCCAGATATACCACTTTGCGGTAATGCCCAAACAGCTGTGGCTCAAGCTCAGGGTGCTTGTCCAATTTCAAATCGGCAACGACCAGCCGGTCAAAGTGTTTGGCTAAAAAATCGGTAAGATAAAAGGTTCCGGGCTCGGCGTCAGAAAGCGCGTGGAACACGGCACTCGAGGCATAAAACTCATAGCAATGTGCGCCAGGCAAACGCGCTGCGCCAAATTTTCGCGCGACTTCATCGACACCCCCACCGGTACCGCAATCGGCATAAGCAATAAAAAAGCGATC
>DGPO01000064.1:28380-31416 GCA_002390485.1 Halieaceae bacterium UBA4438
AGACGTCGCTCTTGAACGAGACGAACAGCCGTGGTGGCCGCTTCGGCAGCATCTCTGCAGTAGGCGTCTGCGCCAACCGCCTCGCCGAATTCCGCGTTCAAGGGTGCCCCCCCCACCATAACAATATAGTCATCGCGAAGGCCCTTCTCCTTCAGGGCATCAATGACGACCTTCATGTAGGGCATGGTGGTTGTCAGCAGCGCCGACATTCCTAAAATATCGGGCTTGTGACGCTCAAGCGCGGCAACGTAGTCCTCTACCGCATTGTTAATCCCAATGTCATAAACCTCAAAGCCTGCACCTTCGAGCATCATTGCAACCAGATTTTTGCCAATGTCGTGGATATCGCCTTTCACGGTACCAATCACCATGGTCCCAACAGGTTTTGCGCCTGTTTCAGCCAGTAAAGGCCGCAGAATCGACATTCCACCTTTCATCGCATTGGCCGCAAGAAGGACTTCCGGCACAAATAAAATTCCGTCGCGAAAATCGATCCCGACGACCGTCATTCCGTCAACAAGTGCCGTACTGAGGACCTTTTCTGCGGACCAACCACGATCCAACAAAATCTCAGTACCCTCTGCGATTTCCTCTTTCAGCCCATCGTACAAATCGTCGTGCATTTGCAACACGAGGTCCTCGTCAGAAAGCGCCGACAGAATAATGTCTTCTTCGTCGGACATTGCGTCTATCTCCCCTAAAATCGCCTAGTAGTCTCGGTCGGCGAAAGATGCTTTTTCACGCGCCATAAAATCCAATAGCGCCTCGTCAATCGCCAGATCAAGTGCGGGCGCTTCATAGTCCGCCAACATTTTTTTCCAGATCCCATTTGCCCGCTGCGCGGCATCTAAACTGCCCTCCGCAGACCACTGCTCAAAGCTATTGTTATCGGCAACGGTCGAGCGATAAAACGCCGACTCAAAGTTGGCTAATGTATGTGCCGATCCCAGGAAGTGTTTACCCGGACCAACCTCCTCAAAGGCCTCAATCGCCTGCGCATTTTCAGAAAGGTCCATTCCTTCGAGCAACACGGCGATCATGCTCGCCTGGTCGCAATCCATCACAAACTTTTCATAGCCCACCGCGAGACCGCCCTCGAGCCAACCGGCGGTGTGCAGCATAAAATTAACCCCAGCAAGTGCCGCAGTCTGTAGGGTGTTGGCCGCTTCGTAGGCGGCCTGCGCATCGGGAAGCTTTGATCCACAGAGACCGCCACCACTGCGGTACGGAACGCCTAAACGCCGTGCAAGCGCCGCCGTTGCGTAAATGACTTGAGTGGGCTCTGGCGTCCCAAAGGTGGGCGCACCTGTTGCCATCGACACCGCGGCAGCGAACGTTCCAAAGACGACCGGACAACCGGGGCGTATCAGCTGGGTCAGCGCGATACCCGCCATCGCTTCCGCCAAAATTTGCGTACAGGTCGCCGTGACCGTCACTGGGGACATCGCACCGGCTAATATGAAGGGCGAAACGACGCATGACTGATTATTGCGGGCGTAAACCTTCAGCGAACCCAGCATGGTCCCATCGAACACCATCGGCGAGTTCACATTAATGAGGCTCGTGAACACACAGTTTTGGTCAACGAACTCTGCACCAAAGACCAGTTTGGCCATGTCAACGGAATCCTGGGCACGTCGCCAGTGCGTCACCGACCCCATGAGGGGCTTGTCGCTGTACTTAAAGTGACTGTAAACCATGTCGTAATGACGCTTGTTGACCGGCAGGTCCACGGGCTCACACACCGTACCGCCCGAGTGGTGAAGTCCGGGCGCCATATAAGCGAGTTTTACGAAGTTTCGGAAATCTTCAATCGTTGAATACCGGCGTCCATTGTCCAAGTCGTGCGCAAAGGGTGACCCGTACGCGGGGACTAAAACCGTATTCTTGCCACCAATCGTCACGTTACGCGCAGGATTGCGCGCATGCTGGACGTACTCGGACGGCGCACTATTTTGAATAATCTCTCGACACATCCCGCGCGGAAAACGCACGCGCGTACCGTCAACACTTGCGCCAGCGGCTTTAAACAATTCCAAGACCTCAGGATCATCGAGGAAGTCGATGCCAATTTCTTCAAGAAGTCTGTCGGCGTTACGCTCAATGAGCTGGAGGCCCTCTTCGCTCAATATTTCCATGTAGGGAATTTTGCGCTTGATAAACGGTGCCGCCACTGGAGCAGAGCTCGCTCTGGCCTCTCTTCGGCCGGCTCTACCGCCTGATTTTCGTCGCCCTGCTCGTTCACTCATAGGACCGTCCTGCTTCATTATTTTTGTTATGAATCGGCCGCCATTTTAACGCCATAAATAGGGGTAAACGCCAGAAAAATCGCACTGGAAATTACGGTTATTTTTGGCACTTTTTGAGGCCAAAGAAATGGCTTTATTTTCGCTCATTTTTACGAAAAAAACGTCTGTGTTTCGGGGCATACAATCGACGCCAAAAAAAATATCCTCTGCACGTAAAACGGCAACATTAGATCGGTTATCGTTGTTGCTGCATTCAAGTCTAAACGAGCATTAACTGTGGCAAAAAAACGCATTGGCATCGTCGGCGCAGGCGTTAATGGGACGTCTATTGCAACAGCATGTGCGGCTCGCGGACACGAGGTCGAGCTCTTTGACTCTGGGTCCGCCTTCGCAGAGACAAGTCGCAAGTCGTCGCGAATGCTCCACGGTGGCATTCGTTACCTAGAGCAAGGTCACTTTGGTCTGGTGCGAGAAGCTCTGCTCGAGCGTGACGAATGGCAGCAGCTCGCGCCCGACGCCACCCGCGTTGAGCGATTTTTCTTCCCAATCTACAAAGACTCACCTCGAGGACGAGCGCTTTTGTATTCAGGCGCGACATTATACCAATGGCTTGCCGGGCGATTTTCTGTGGGGAAGAGTCGTCTCCATAGCATCCCTGAGGTGACTGAGGCATTTCCGGGTCTCAACCCAAACGGTCTTTGCGGTGCGGTCAGTTACTGTGACGTCGTCATGAATGACGAATTCCTTGCACAGAAGCTGGTGAACGAGGCAACCCATCAGGGCGTTA
>DGPO01000064.1:31593-33946 GCA_002390485.1 Halieaceae bacterium UBA4438
CACGCCTTGGTGTTTCAGATAGCGGCCGATCAGCGCATTGTCTTTGCAATACCGATTGGACAAGGACGCACCTTATTTGGGACCACTGAGCACGCACATGATCTCGCCGAACCCATTGTGTGCAGTGACCAAGAGATCGACTATTTACTGGCGATTTATAACCAGTACATGACGCAACAAATAGACCGTTCAGACATCGAATCCACCTACTCAGGCGTCAGACCCATTGTGAGAAGGCGGAGCGAGTCGTTGTCGAATTTAAGTGCGGCAAGCCGTGACTCGGAGATCGAGGTTATTGATCAGCTCATCAATGTTTTTGGCGGAAAATGGACATCTGCCCGCCGACTCGGGAGCGACGTGGCCTCGCTCATCGACTGACCGTGAATTGGACAGGTCATGGCGTATCTGTTGAGGTCTTTTTTAACTAAAATTCATGACCCACGCATTCAAAATAAATAATGGTAAAATGGTGTCTTAGAACCTGTTAATAACGAGGCAGCTATGTCACAGATATTCCACCTAGCGGTTCCAGCAGGGGACCTTGCGACCACTGTAACCTTCTACACCGAAATACTGGGCTGCCAAACCGGTAACAGCGAACACGGTCGGTGGGTCGATGTCGACTTTTGGGGCAATGAACTGACGCTGCATCAGAGCACCGAGCGGCTGCCGGGCGTGCGACACGACGTCGATATGGGTGCGGTCAGTGTGCCTCACTTTGGTGCACACATGTCCGAGTCCGATTTCAACGACCTAAAGCAACGCATAGAACAATCAGAGCACGATTACTTAGATCCTCCGTACCGACGATTCAAGGGCACAGAATTCGAGCAAGAAACGTTCTTCATTTCGGACCCCAACGGGAACGTTCTGGAGATGAAGACTATGGTCAATCCAGAAGTTCTCTTCAAGACCTAGCGATCTCGTGCCAGTGGGCACAAGCAAAGGTCGCCCATGCGCCTGCTAGAGCGTCTCGGCGCATCTCTTAGACCGCACCGGCAGACCTCTTAGGCCGTATCGGCACAGCTGCCCACTTTTCGCTCTTTATCTACCTTGTGACATCTACCTTGTAACATCTACCTTGTGACATCTACCTTGTGACAACATACCAATACCCAATTTGCTAAGTGAGGTGAGGTCACTCAGCCTACCGAGCCAAGACATCAGATCTGACCTCCTCTCTGACCAACAGAAGTAACAGCGACAAACACGTGCAATGAAAGGCAATAAAAACCGAGAGAAATGTAAAATCAGGCGTGTCACCCATAGCAAACTCTAAGCGCGCAAGGCCTGTGCCCGCAAAGTACAAGCACAAGGCAAAGTAGCAGAGGAGCAGATGAACTATCTCCCGGCCTAGAACCAGCCAAAGATAGCCACACGCGAGCATCGTAAGACACATCAAGAATCGGACTTGCTGCATCTGTAAATCGAAGAATTGCCCTGTCCAACCGAAAGCGAGATAGCCAGATAAGTACCCGCTAGAGTTCGCAACAATGTAGCCCAAGACAACAACAGTAAACAGCGTCCAATAAAGACGGAACGCAGGTGTTCTTGCAGCAAGTGCTCGCGATAGCCGACTGCCTCGCCGAAAGCTCGATTCGCCCAGCGCGCTTATTTCAGAAGGCGACAGGCTGTCACTAGGTTTCGAGGGGTCATTAGGCAGCATACCCAACCTCTCGATCGGATGCGCGGAATGCCATATAAAGAATGGCGATGAGATAAATGGGCCTCAGTGTTTGGGTTATTTGCCCAGTGATGAGTTTAGGTGTAAAGAACACGTTATCCATTGCAATCAAATCTTCAACGAATGCCACCCACGATATGAGTGCAATGACCTTCAAAATAAGCGTCGTATTTTTTTTAAAGACGCGAAAACTTACGTAAACGAATAATAAAAACCCGGTCAGCGCTGCGCGATACACAATGAGCTCCTCCGTGACAACGACCGCATCACTAGAAACCAATAACGACCCGCCCAACTGAGCCACCGTTATCGTGTGAAATACAACCGATAATGCGAAAAAAAACACGATCAGTTCACACACCAAGTACATATCAACTTTATTCTTCATCGCAATCGCTGATCCTCCCGAAAACGCACTCCGTCGACATCTCAGCTGCCAGGAACCTTCGAGTAATAAAGACTAGGATGCGCCTCCGAGCGCCCACGAGCAACTTATGAATTTTGTTGCTGGATGCGCCAGCGAGGCCCCACAGCACGTTTAACACCCGTGAGCGAGGCGCGTTGCGCGTTGTCAAAGCCCAAGAATTGTCGCCGCACTGACCTGCACCTAGCCTCTTTGTTACTTTTTGCATGATGCGAAAAGCGAATTTACTCAGCGAAAGAGGATGC
>DGPO01000124.1:0-5235 GCA_002390485.1 Halieaceae bacterium UBA4438
TCCTTTTCAAGAAACGACGAGCCGGGTAAAAACACGTGCGCAAACTTCGCGGTTTCGTTTAAGAAAATATCCTGAACAATCAAGCATTCCATTGACTCAAGTGCCGCCTCGACGTGACGCGTATTGGGGTCTGACTGCGCGATATCTTCGCCTTGGCAATAGAGGCCCTTAAATCCGCCTGACAGTGCCTCATCAAACATATTGGGAATTCGATGTCCGGGCTCAGCATCGAGCTTGACACCCCACGCGCCTTCGAAGCTCTCCCTAACGGTGTCGTCACTGACCGGGCGATAGCCGGGTAACTCATGGGGGAAGGACCCCATATCACAGGACCCTTGAACGTTATTTTGTCCTCGAAGCGGGTTTACCCCAACGCCTCTGCGACCGATATTACCGGTCAACATGGCGAGATTGGCAATCGCCATAACGGTCGTCGAGCCTTGACTGTGTTCCGTCACCCCTAACCCGTAGTAGATCGCCGCATTTCCGCCCGTGGCGTACAATCTGGCCGCTTTGCGCACGTCATCGGCATGGACACCGGTGTAGGCCTCGGACGCTTCGGGGGCGTTTTCGGGTTGCTGGATAAAGCTGAGCCACCGTTGAAACGCCGTCTCTTCACAGCGCGCCTTGACGAACTCTGCGTCCATGAGGCCCTCGTCGACCACGGTGTGGGCGATCGCATTCAATAGCGCCACATTTGCACCCGGCTGCACGGGAAGGTGAAGATCGGACTTCACGTGCGGGGCACCCACCAACTCAATACGACGTGGATCAATAACGATAAGGTGCGCCCCCTCGCGCAGTCGACGCTTAAGCCTAGACCCAAAGACAGGGTGTGCTTCCGTGGGGTTGGCCCCCATAACAACAATCACGTCAGCATCGGCGACAGAGGCGAAGTCTTGTGTGCCCGCCGACTCTCCGAGCGTTTGCTTTAAGCCGTAGCCGGTGGGCGAATGGCAGACGCGCGCGCAAGTGTCGATATTGTTGTTGCCAAATCCTGTGCGCACCATTTTCTGAACCAGCCAAACTTCTTCGTTCGTGCAACGCGAAGACGAAATGGCACCGATACTTTTTTGCCCAAATTGCTCCTGAATCTGCCGCAAACGGCTCGCTGCATAGGTCAGCGCCTCATCCCAGGACACCTTTTTCCACGGCTGATCAATCGAGTCCCTGATCATGGGTTCGGTCATACGGTCTTTGTGCGTCGAGTAGCCAAAGGCAAAGCGCCCCTTAACGCAGGCGTGTCCTTCGTTGGCTTTGCCGTCTTTCCAAGGCGTCATTCGAATCACTTCCTGACCGCGCATCTCGGCCTTGAATCCGCAGCCAACACCGCAGTAAGCACAGGTAGTCGTGACGGAGTGCTCGGGAATGCCCTTTTCAATAATACTGTTCTCGGTCAGCGTCGCCGTCGGACAGGCCGCAACACACGCGCCGCAGGAGACACAGTCCGACTCTAAGAAGTTTGCTTCGGGTCCGACGCTAACGCGCGAGTCGAAACCGCGCCCAGAGATGGTCAGTGCAAACGTACCTTGCGTCTCTTCGCAAGCCCGAACGCACCGCGAGCAAGCAATGCACTTCGAGGAGTCGAAGGTGAAGTAGGGACTGCTTTCATCTTTCTCTAATTGCGTGTGATTCTCACCCGCAAAACCGTAGCGTACGTCTCTGAGGCCGACCTCGCCCGCGGTAGATTGCAACTCGCAATCACCGTTCGTCGGGCAGGTGAGGCAATCCAGCGGATGGTCACTGATGTAAAGCTCCATCACACCGCGACGAATTTTTGCCAATTGATCGCTCTGAGTGGTCACCGTCATGCCCGCCTCGACAGGTGTGGTGCACGACGAGGGATACCCCCGACGACCCTCAATGTGAACCAAGCACACACGGCAAGAACCAAAGGCTTCGAGACTGTCGGTGGCGCACAGCTTAGGCACCTTGATGCCTGCCTCGAACGCCGCTCGCATGACTGAAGTGCCTTGCGGCACCGACACCACACGACCGTCAATCGTGAGTGATACCGCTTCGCCCGCGTTCACCGCAGGGGTGCCAAAATCGGGCTGGGGTTGATAAAACTCGACCATGCTATTCACACTGCCACCTCACTGTTTTCGGGCGCGACGTCAAAATCTTCAGGAAAATTATTCACAGCACTTTTAACCGGCAATGGGGTTAATCCGCCCATTGCACACAGGGACGCCTGCTCCATGGTGTCACAGAGGTCCATTAATAAAATCAAATCGTCCTCGGTTGCACCCGACTCGCAAACACGATCCAGGACCTCTCTGCCCCGCACTGCACCGATTCGACACGGCGTGCATTTACCGCAAGACTCTTTGGCACAAAAATCCATTGCAAAGTGTGCTTGCTTCGCCATGTCGACCGTGTCGTCGAACACGACAATACCGCCGTGCCCCAACATCCCACCGGCGGCGGCTAACGCTTCGTAATCGACGGTGACATCGAGCTGTTCATTGGACAAATACGCCCCTAAAGGGCCCCCGATCTGAACTGCGCGCACCGGCCGACCCGAGCGTGTACCACCACCCCACTCATCGATGACCGAGCGCAGTGATGCGCCGAACGGCACTTCGATCAAACCGCCGTTTTTGACATTCCCTGCCAACTGAAGCGGTATCGTGCCTTTCGACCGATTAACACCGTAATGCGCGTAGTCCGCACCACCATCGGCCAGGATCGCCGTCACCGATGCCAGCGTGAGGACGTTATTCACAACAGTGGGCTGACCAAACAACCCCTCGATAGCGGGTAACGGGGGCTTCGCTCTGACAACCCCCCTTTTGCCTTCTAAACTGTTCAGTAACGCTGTTTCTTCGCCACAAATGTACGAACCGGCCCCCATTCGCACTTCGAGGTCAAAAGAACACGTCGACTCCAAAATATTCTGACCGAGCAAGCCTGCCGCGTGGGCGGCGTCGATCGCCTGCTCTAACATCTGTTGGGCGCGTGGGTATTCGGATCGTAAATAGATGTAGCCTTGTGTTGCACCGACCGCGACTCCGGCAATGGTCATGCCTTCGATGAGTTGATAAGGATCACCCTCCATCAGCAGTCGATCTGCAAATGTTCCCGAGTCACCTTCGTCGGCATTACACACAATGTATTTCTGGTCTGAGTCAGTATCGAGTACGGTTTGCCACTTGATACCAGTCGGGAAAGCGGCACCGCCCCTGCCGCGCAGTCCGGATGCTTTAATTTCATCAACAATCGCCTGGCTCGACAGTCCAAGGGCATTTTTCAAGCCCTCGTAGCCACCTAAACGCTGGTAGTTCTTAAGGTCAGTCGGGGCGCCTTCACCACAGCGCTTAAACGTCACGCGCGTTTGGTTAGATAACCACGGTATTTCTGCAATTAAACCCACGTACTTGGGGTGGTCAAAAANNACCCTCTTTAAGACAACGGATGACCTCGGGAATATCCTCCGGCATCACCGCAGCGAAACCCACTCGCCCTCGTACTGAGTCCACTTCAAGCAGCGGCTCTAGACCAAAGGCGCCGCGTGAGCCGTTTCTGACAAGCTCATAACTAAGCTCCGCTTGTGTCGCCTCGACTTCAAAACGCTGCACTACTCGTTCTGCGCCAACGGCGACGGCCGTTGTGTCGCGCGAAATGTAAACACGAAGACTCATAAGGTCGTCACCTGACTCACCAGTTCACTGAGACGCGCCGAGTCGACACGACCGTGTACGTCGTCACCGATGCGAATAGAGGGTCCGCAGGCACAGTTACCCAGGCAGTAAACACGTTCTAAGCGGAAGGCTTGTGAGGGGTGCACCTCTCCAAACTCCACCCCCAGGACCTGACCTGCCGCCGACTCCAGTTCGCGAGAGCCCACGGCCTGGCAGGCCTCGGAACAACAGATCTGCACTGCACGCGGTGGCGCAGGCGTTGTCCTAAAATCGTGATAAAAACTAACGACACCGTGAACTTCAGCGACCGACAGCGAAAACGCTCGCGCAACGTGCTCGTACGATTCGGAGGGGATATACCCCATTTGCGCTTGGATATCGTGCAAACACGGGAGCAAACCGCCCGGCGTTTGACAGTGGTTCTCAGCAATTTTGTTAACGAGATCTTTCAATCATTGTTGTTGGACCCAGGCCAAAAACCTGCGACGTCCAACCCCCCCTTTTTATCTCTGCCGCTCTGTTTTTCAGCGCAATTTGTTATTGGTATTTTTCGCGATGGTATCAAGCAGTAAACACAGAGACTACAACGATTTTTTGGTAGTTATGCACCTAAACATGCGGGGCCGAACTCGCCGATATTTCAACGACCTCAGGATTGAAATTACGTTGCGCTGATGGGCGCACAAGCCTTGCTCAGTGCGCTGACCCACAGGGCCTAGAGCGACGCCTCAAAAAGTGCCAGTGTTTGTGCCCAAGCACGCTCAGCCGGCGCTTCGTTGTAGACCCTTGAGTCGAGCACACACCAGCCGTGCAGGGCGCCGTCAAAAACCTCAATGTTGGCCGTTACATCGTTTGCTTTAAACGCAGCGCTAAGCACGTGCTTGTCATCAGGGTTTCGTTCGTCGTCGTTCTCAGCCAGTGCAATAAACGTCGATGCCTTTATCTCTGGTATCAGAAGGTGCGGACTGTCTTGTGCGTCAGTGGCCAAGGAGACCGGGTGGTAAGCACAGGCGGCGCCGATACGATCAGCACGTGTGGCGGCCGCCCGCATCACCATTGGCCCACCCATGCAGTACCCCATCGTCCCCATAGCCCGGGTTGTATCGACCGACGCCTGTTGGTCGAGCCAATCGACAAATGCGCGTGCATCGCGCACATGGGTTTCAGGGGACAAGCTACGGTACATGGGCAGTACTTTTGCCTGCGTGGACTCGTCTCTAAAACTTTCACCCGTCTCCACTACCGGCGCTTTCGCATCGCGATAGTAGGGGTTAATGCACAAAACCGCGTAACCGCTCTCTGCAAGCCGGCTTGCCATGGCCTCAAAAGAGGGTCGCAGCGCCAAAATATCCGGCCACATCAGTACGGCCGGATGCTTTCCCTCTTTTGGGTGCACGAAGAACGCATCACAGACACCGTCGGACGTGTTCACCTGAACTGTATGACGGGTCACCGACTGCGCGTTGGCCGTTTTGGGAAGCGAAAATGCCAATGTTGCTCCAGCCGCGAGTGTGTTGAACTCACGTCGCGTCAGCGTTGTATTGGGCGTTTTTTCGTCTTGTACTGTGTGGTCATCGCACATATTTCACTC
>DGPO01000124.1:5337-10692 GCA_002390485.1 Halieaceae bacterium UBA4438
CCCCTGTGACGGCGCTTTAAGCCTCGACTGCGGCTCAGATTCAAATCTCAACACGATCCATCTTGGCAGACACCAAAAAACATCGGCGACTGGACAACCCAGTTTTACCGCGACGATCCCAAGCCCTTAACCTTTCGACGAAAGCGTCATGAGCAAGTCAACGAATTCCAAGGGAACAAGAACGATGACCAGTACGATCAATGGTTTTATCACGGCTTTCCAAAAAATGGCCCATTTCGTGGGGGCCTTGTGTAACCAATGTTCCGTTGGATCGTCTTTGTAATAAAACACCCGAACCTTGTACCCGGCCGGATACTTTTTTCTCAGCTTTTCAAGAATTCCATCAGTACTCATTAAAAATCCGTACTCGGAAAAGCCCGACACGTTAAAGCCACCGTAGTAGTCAATACCGCGCACTGCATAGCCGAAGGACCCCAAAAAATACCGAGACTCGCCCGCATGTACAAAATCGACGCGACTCACCTCGCCTTCGGTGAAGTGACTGCCGAGCGTTGCGACAAGCCGCCGGTTGTATCGATTAATACTCGTCCAGAGAAACACGAAGACAGCTATAACTTCCAACAGCAAAATCACGTCACTGAACAAAGCGACACCCTTCCCTTCGAGCAACTCAAATGTGTTGGCCAAAAGTACGGCGACGCCTTGATCGGTATTTTCTGTTTCTCCGTCCAGACGCCTAGTCGTTGTGTCCGGCACATACAGATCCACTTGCTCTGCAAGCGCCTTCTCGTGAATAGATTGAGGCCGACAATTGGTGAGTACGCGTGATCTTAGAAAATCACCGTCCGCAATGGCCTGCTCTTGCGCGGCAAGAATCTCATCGGTCGTCGCAGGGCAATCAACGGCGAAGGTCGGCGTCGAAAGCCAAAACAACAGACCAACAAATAGCGCGCGTTTAATGTCAGCAAAGGACAAGGCAAGTCCGCTCTCTCGTTAGTTAAGTGAGTGCACTCAATGTGCGTAAGTGCGGGTCAAGTGTTGGACACTTTTGGAGGCTTTGCCACAAACTTTGTGAGGGTGATGCTGAACAAGCGCCATAACTTGCGGAATCATTACTCGCAAAGCACAAACAAGGTCAGCCGAATAAGCGGTTAGAGATCAACGCTGAGAGGATGGCCCATCCCGGGGTGAGCGTCGGCTTCGCCGCGCTGGTCTCGCCGCTCGGCTCGAACGGCAGAGCCCGAACCATAGCGTCCGACCACTCAAAACCTAAAATGCCGACACGAGGTCGGCATTTTAGGTTTGGCCCGCCCGGAGAGATTCGAACTCCCGACACCCAGGTTCGAAGCCTGGTGCTCTATCCAGCTGAGCTACGGGCGGAGCGGCTGTCGTTGTCGACAGGGCGCGAAGTCTATCACGGCTTTTCCGTGGTGGCATTAGCGTATTCCACTATACTTAGTGGTAGACTCGCCGCCGCTTCACGGGGCAGTTTCAATTGGGGGTTAAGCATGAACACAGACCGCGCTTTTGTGTCGGCGACGTTAATGGCCGACGAAAACAGATCGACCATAGAAACGCGTTTGAGCACGCTACTTGAGCACTCGCTCACACCGATGGAGCCGGGACAGGCCAAAACCTATATGGAACACACCGCTGTCAGAATGGCCGAAGAGGCTGGGGCGGGCGTCACCATGTTTCAGATGGTGGAAATAAAAAACGCCAACTCGGCCTATCTGATCCGCGTCGCAGTGCTCACCAACGGAAGTGCGATCGGTCTTGATCTCATGGACCTGGAAAACGGACAGTACTTCATCCCGGAGACCTGCCCAGTCATCCCGCTCGAAGTCCCCACAATCAATTGACGGCCGCGACAGAACGATCACTCAAACGCGACATCACGACCTTTGTAACGTTAACCGGACTCCTTGCCTTCATGGCAGTGGCGACCGACCTTTATTTGCCTGCAATACCCGCGATGACCCAAGAATTGGGTGGGTCGATCTCAGACGGCCAACTGACACTCAGCATTTTCATGTTGGGCGTGGCCGGCGGTCAGCTGATTTTTGGGCCACTGTCTGACCACTACGGTCGGTTACCTGTGGTCCGCGCCGGTGCCGTGGGTTTTATTGTGTTCTCGTTGATCAGCGCCTTTGCCTGGTCAATCGAGTACGTTTGGACGGCACGATTATTCCACGGTGCCGTGGCCGCAAGTGGGCCCGTCATTGCCAGAGCAATGATCCGTGATCGCTATGAGGGTGACCGCGCCGCGCAGATCATGGCGCTGACCAGTGCCTCGATGGCCTTACTGCCCCTCATCGCACCAACACTGGGCGCGATTATTCTCGTCGAGTTTGGTTGGCGAGCCACCTTTCTTGTCCTTGCGCTCTACGCAATAGCCTGCCTGCTTGGGCTCAGCACCTTTGAGGAAACCGCCCCCGCAAAGCTGCGGGGTGAAACCGCGCGCCAGCTAACCTTTGGCGATGTCTTTGGTTCCTTTGGGGCATGTTTAAAGCACCCACGGTTTATTGGCTATCAACTCGCCGGAACATTGTCCTTTTGTGGCTTGTTTGTGTACTTGTCGACCGTCTCATTCTTCTTGACCGATGTTTTCAATGTCCCCACAAAATACTTCGGGCTCGCCTTCGCTGTATCAGTCACCGGCTTCCTAGTCGGAAGTCTCACAAGCTCGCGCTTGGTGCTGTCCTTGGGGCAAGATAAAACCATGATTGTCGGCACAGTGGTGTGCGTGTTGAGTACCGGTATTGCTCTATTGGTAACAAGTCGCTTTGAGTCGGCGCATCTGCTTCTCGCGGGGCTCTCGACAGGATTTTTCTTCGGTGTCGGTCTTGTTTCAGCAAACGCCTCCATGGGCGCCGTCTCTCTCTTTGCGGACAAAGCGGGCGCCGCTTCCGCTGTCTATGGCTCTGTGCACTCGCTCAGTTCTGCACTGATCGGGGCGATCGCTGGCATGACCTACAGCGGTCGCATGCTAGAACCCATTACGCTTATGTTTCTCTGTGCGACCGGTTCTCTTCTGGGAAGCTACATTGTGTCTAAAACGACCCCAAACGGTACTCACAGACCTAAAAAGTAAACCTCAATGGGTATTTGGCTAACATGAGTCGATTGGTACTCTAGGGTTTGTCACAGGGGGACACCGGCATGCATCAATTCACCAAAGACATGGAAGTACTTCAACAAGCCATCGTTCGCTACAGCGTCGAGCGTGTGCGGATGGATCCCCCTGAGCTTGATGCGCCTTTGACGCCTGAGCAGCTCACTGCCATGACCGGTCAAACAATTACTGAACATGGGCTGGGAGGACTCGAGGCGCTCCGCTTATTCACCGATGTACTCGCGCCCGCCTGCATCTCGTCGGACCACCCCAAGTTTTTAGCGTTTGTCCCCTCTGCACCGACTGAGGCCTCGACCCTGTTTGACCTCATTGTGGGCGCTTCGAGCATTTGCGCGAGCACGTGGCTTGAAAGCGCAGGGGCGACCTTTGCTGAAAATCAGGCCTTGCGCTGGGTTGCTGACCTTGCCGGTTTCGGTGATAAGGCCGGCGGCGCGTTTGTCAGCGGCGGTACCGCTGGAAACTTGTCGGCATTGGTCGCGGCACGTCATCAGTGGCGCCGCACACACTCAGAAGCCGGCGGCCTACGAGGGCTCGTTATCTCGTCAAAAGGTGCCCATGCGTCAATTAAACAAGCGACCTATGTCATGGACACAGAGCTGCTCGAAGTGGGTCAGGAACGACTGACGGGTGACGACGTCAGTGCTGCAATCGAAGGCTTGTCGGACAACGATCGAGCACGACTATTTGCGGTTGCCTGCACCGCCGGGACGACTAATGTGGGTATCGTTGATGACATGCAAGGTATTGGCGAGGTCTGCAAGGCGCAGAACCTGTGGATGCACGTCGACGGCGCTTACGGTGGCGCAGGCCTTGCTGCACCGAGCGTCAGAGCCCAATTTGAGGGTATTGAGCTGGCAGACAGCTTTATCGTTGACCCCCACAAGTGGCTGTTCGCACCCTTTGACTGCTGCGCATTGGTCTACCAAGACCCGAGCATTGCGCGCGAGGCTCATCAACAGCAAGGCGCCTACCTTGAAGTGATCTATGACGGTGTTTGGAATGCTGCCGACTACGCCCACCATTTATCGCGAAGAGCTCGGGGGCTGCCCCTGTGGTTTAGCCTTGCCACCCACGGCACGCATGCGTATGCCGACGCTGTCGAGCAAACGCTCACCGTTGCGCAAGAGGCCGCCAAACGCATTGAGCAGCACCCAGACCTTGAGTTGGTGACCGATCAACAGCTATCAATTTGCGTGTTTCGACGAAAGGGGTGGACCCTTGCAGACTACAACCGGTGGAGCGAAAGTCAGTTAGAAGACGGCCTCTCGTTTGTAACGCCCACAAAACACAAGGGTGAAACCGTCCTTCGATTTTGTATTGTCAATCCTAGAACAACGGTTGAGCATATTGAGGAGATCCTTGCGAGCCTGTAGCGTGAACGCATGTCTGAGCACTTAATCAGTAGCCACACCAATCAGCGCTGGGAGCAGATCCTGCGCTATCGGTACATCGAGCTCATTGCCCTGTGGGAAGGAAAGCTGACCACCCGACAGCTCTGTGAAACGTTTGGCATTGGAAGACAACAGGCCAATAAAGACCTCAGCAGCTATCGGCGCGCGCTTACGCAGGGTGACCTGATCTATGACGCAACCGCAAAGCACTACCTGCCCTCTTCAAATTTCAAACCTATTTTGACCCAAGGGCTGGCCTCAGAGTATTTACAACTGGCCGCCCAACAAAGTGACGTTCAACGCATTTTGGGGCACCTGCCCGTAGCCGCAGCCGCTGTTGAGGTTGTCAGTGCACCCTCACGTGAACTTCCGCCGAGCTTATTGCGACCGATCATTCAGGCAATAACAGACTGTCGTCGCATCGACGTTGACTACGTCTCTCTCAACAACCCTGATCGCGAAGGTCGCATCGTCGTCCCTCATACATTGGTATGGACAGGTTACCGCTGGCACGTGCGCGCCTGGTGTGAAAAAAATCAAGATTTTCGCGATTTTGTACTGAGTCGCTTTCGCGGTGAAGCAGATCTCATGGACAGCAGTGAACGCAATGCGTCCGAAGATAACGACTGGCAACAGCGCGTGACACTGCAAGTCGAGCCCGACCCGCGATTACGAGTCGACCAACGCGAGGTCATCGCACACGACTACAACATGGAAAACGGACGACTGTTACTCACGACGCGGGCGAAGCTTGCGCCCTACTTACTGCAGTTACTCAACGTCAATACCGGTCCACTGCTCGACGATCCTCGCGCACAACAGCTGGTCTTGAGTAATCAGGAGTCCCTCCAAAACTGGCTCATGTGA
>DGPO01000124.1:10821-19760 GCA_002390485.1 Halieaceae bacterium UBA4438
TTGCAGAGCGCCGCAGTCGCATGCCCCCTATTCCGGACGACTTCCACAGTCTCATCACTCATGAGCAAAGAATCGCACTGAACCAGAAGCAACAATTTGGCTGGTTTGTTAAATTCGTCAGACGCCCACTGTTTCAGCCCATTGAAGTCGTGCTGTCCAATCCTGATGGCAGTGAGTTTTTGATGCTCGAGAACGAGGGCACGACGCGGCCTTTCTTCAATGTCAGAACGGACGACTTGAGATAACCGCGAGCCAGTAACACCTCATCGCCCCCGCCGCCGCCGAACGGAGGGGGTGCGCATCGAAGACTTCGGCATACGCGGCGATTTGCCCGTCTGAAGGTAGCGATGAATCGTTTCTTGAGACCTCACGAGTGTTGCGCGCCCTGACGACACAACCATCTCGTTCGCCTGTTTTGAGTCGATCACCCTCGCCTTACTGTTGTCATTCCATTGTTGATCAAGCACGTCTTGAAGCAGCGTTTGCGCGGCCTCGTCGGTGACAGGACAAATAACTTCCACTCGAGAATCAATGTTTCGCGTCATTAAGTCAGCAGAGCCAATGAAGTATTTCGGTACGCCCCGGTTGTGCGCCACGTAGACTCGCGGGTGCTCAAGGTAACGGTCGACGATACTGATCGCTTGAATGTTTTCGGAAATACCACTCACCCCCGGCAAAAGCGAGCACATCCCGCGAATAACCAGTCGAATTTCAACACCGGCCTGACTCGCCTCGTACAGTTTGAGCGTCAGCTGCTTATCGACCAAGTTGTTGCACTTGAAAAACAGTTGCGCTCGAAACCCTTCCCGAGCGTTTTTAATTTCACCGTCAATCAGCTCCATGATCCCGGTCCGTGACGTGTGCGGTGATACCAGGAGCTGCTTGTAATCTGGGCGACGATAGTTGTATTTCAAAAAATCAAACACTTGGTTGACGTCTTCACAAATCACCGGGTCTGACGTCAGTAACGTAAAGTCCGTGTACAGGCGGGCGGTTTTTTCGTTGAAATTACCTGTCCCAATATGGCTGTACCGAACAAGTTTTCCCTGCTCCATTCGGTCAATAAGAAACAGCTTGCTGTGCACCTTTAAACCTGGAATCCCAAAAATAACCTCAATACCCGCCTCGGTGAGTCGCTCCGACCAAGCAATATTGGCCTGCTCATCAAACCGCGCGGCAAGCTCAACCACCACACGTACTCGCTTTCCGTTGTACTGCGCATTAATCAGTGCGTCGACAATCTGCGAGTTACTGGCCACGCGATACAGGCAAATCTTAATGGCGGTGACCGACGGATCGATAGCCGCAGTTTTCAATACATCCACAACGTAATCAAAAGGGTGATACGGGTAATAGAGTAGGTAATCCTTTTCCCGCAAGGCAGTGAAGATGTTGTCGACCGCATCAAGCTCAGGAATACGAATGGGGGTCTGAGGCTTAAATTCTAAGTACTTAGGCCCTGCATTGGGGAAGCCAATATAGTCTTTCGAGTTGTGGTAACGACCACCCGGAATGAGACTGTCATAGCGACCAAACCCAAGCCTTTTTCGAAGGTGCTCAAGCAGTGGCTCTGGCATGGTCGCGTCATAAACAAAGCGAACGGCGTCTGCCTTACGCCGTTGACGGAGGCTTGAAGCCATTTTTTCAATAAGACTCTCGTTAATAGAAGCCTCAATTTCCAGTTCTGCATCACGCGAGAACTTGAAGCAGTATGCGTCTGCCGACTGAATGTCGAACACACCGCGAAATGCCCTAGGAAGGCAGGCGCGTATGACGTCGTCGAGCAAGATGTAAACTTTACCTTGCGGGTCTTTACCCTTGGGAATAGCCACAAACCGACCGAGCACATCGGAGGGCACTTCCATCACGGCATACTGATCGCCTTCAGCGGTTTTTAAATCGACGGCGAGATACAGTGACTCATCGGCCAGTGCGGGAATAGCCAATTCGTCAGTCAGCAAAATGGGTTCGAGCGCCGGGAGCACCTGCGCTGCAAAATACTCCTCGACAAATGACAGCTGATTTTTATTTAAAGCGCTCTCGTCAACGATGTAGATGTGCCGTTTTTCCAACGCCGCCATCACACGCGTTTGAATCGTGTCGAACTCTCGCTGCAAATGACTGACCTGCTGCTGAATCGTTTCTAAAAGGTCTTTGGCACGTTGTCGCTTACCGCCTGAGGACACAACAATTAACCGCCTGATTTCGGCGACGCGGACACGAAAAAACTCATCGAGGTTGCTCGAAAAAATCCCCAAGTATCGAAGACGCTGAATAATCGGCACATTCTCATCGGCTGCTTCTTGCAGGACGCGCGCATTAAACGACAGCCAGCTGAGCTCGCGGGGCATAAACAGCCGTTCGTCAAGATCAGCAAGTCTTCCATCAATCGGGTTATTCATCGAACGCTCCAAAGGACCAGCATCGCAAACCAGCTCACCTACCCGTCACTGCGGCTTCCAAGCCTATCACTGCTCCGTAATAAATTGACGAACTAAAGCGGCGGTTTCAGAGGGTTTTTCCAAGGGTAAAAGGTGCCCCGCCTCGAGGGCGTGGAAGTCCACACGCGCAATCGACTTCAAACGATCAGCCACGCTGGGCGTTATGACGTAGGAACTTGTCCCGCCGACCACGTGAAGAGGCACTTTAAGCTTCTCTATTTTTCGCCAAAGGTTAGGGGGCGAGCGATAGACACAGGCTTCCCAAGCACCCGAATAACGCAGCGACACACCCTCGTCTGAGGCGGCGTGAGCGGCCAGCACGAAATCCATTAGTTCTTTGTCGGCAATGGCCGCAAACGCGCGCTTAGTGCGGTAGAACGTGAACGCAGCATCGTGGCTCTCAAAGTGATGTGGCCGTCCCAAAGCACCTTTAATCATTTTCGGCTTGTTCGGCCAGAGCCTAAACGCGAGTTTCGAAAAAGTCAGAAACGGCGCGTTAATAGTGACCGGGTCAAGCGCCACAATCCCTTTCACCAACTCAGGTGCCTTACTTGCGATCAATACGCTAATCGCACCGCCCATCGAGTGACCCACCAGCCAAACCGGTCCACGTCCCTCGCGCCGAAGCGTATCAATCGCGTCTGATGCGTAAACTTTCCAGTCCAAGAACGTTGGCGCTTTGGCCTGCCACAGCGGACGGTGTTCGAGCGTATCAATACGTCCGAGGTCACGAATATGACCCAAAAAAGAGTCGTACGTCGCGGGTGGAAACCCGTTCGCATGCAGAAAAGTAATCGCTTCACCGCGGTCCGATGAATCACTAAAAACCGACAAAGACTGCACTTCATTACTCCAAGACAAACGTCAACCCAGTGGCTATGATCCAATGAGGTGACGCCAAAAATAGTTTGCTGACTCAGGAACCCTGCGGGGTGTATAGGCCCATGCCCAAGACCACCCGACTGTTGCTCATTGTACTCTTTTCCACCGTGTGGGGCTTGGGCGTCCACGCCAAAGCGGATTCCCCTGAAACTTTCGATACGGTCATTTCGGGCGGTCGGGTCATGGATCCGGAGACGCAGCGCGATGAAATTGCTGATGTCGGAATTAGACACGGGAAAATTACGCGCATCAGCAACACGCCGTTAACAGGCAAACTCCAAATCGACGCCTCGGGCATGGTCGTTGCTCCCGGGTTCATCGACATTCACTCTCACACACCGACACGACTGGGCGAGCACTTGAACGTGCTCGACGGCATAACCACGCAACTCGACTTGGAGGCCGGTTCGTACCCGCCCACAGAGTACGGCTACCAGTTCGCGGGAGGCGCACAACTCAATTACGGTTCATCGGTCGGTCACTTCGCCATTCGCGGTCGAGTCATGGATGACTCAGACCAAAGTTATTTCTTTTCTAAGCGCGGTTTCATGTCTTTGTCGGGCCGTATGTGGCGAGATCAGGCAACAGCCGCACAAATAACTGAAATGAAGCAGCACTTGGAGCAAGGTCTTGCGATGGGCGGTCTGGGTATCGGGGTCTTACTCGATTACATGACGGACGCGGTCAGTGAAGCGGAGCTCAGCATGATCTTCAAGACGGCCGCCGACTACGACAAGCCTGTCTTTATTCACGTCCGGCGCGGAATGCCTGGCGACTCAACCGGTCTCGATGAAGTCATTGCACTGGCCGAGGCGCATGGCACCGCTACGCTCATTTGTCACATTACGCATTCTGCGATGGGGGGAATTGGACAGTGGCTTGCCAAAATCGACGCGGCGAATCAGCGCGGCGCACGAATAACGACCGAGACACTGTCCTATTTGGCCGGCGGCACGTCGATTGCCGCCGACGTATTCGTCAACCGTGACTGGCGTGCGATTTTTGACATTGATTACGAGGACGTTCAATGGGTTCCAACCGGGGAGTGGCTGGATGAAGAGCGCTTCTTGCGTTATCAAAGGGACTTCCCCGCCAGCTCAATTAATCACCACTACGTCAAAGAGGAGTGGCTACTCGAGGCCTTAGCGTGGCCAGGAATGATGGTATCGACCGACGCGCTTCCCGCCTTCGATCTCGAGGTCAAGACCAATCCCAACATTGCCGGCACCTATGCGCATTTTCTCGGTCGATACGTCAGAGACCTTGGGGTTATGACACTCATGGAGGGACTTCGACGCATTACGCTACTCCCCGCTCAATGGCTCGCCCTGGCCTCCAAAGACTTCGAGTCTAAAGGCCGAGTTCAAGAAGGCGCAGATGCCGATCTGGTCATCTTCAGTGCTGCGCGCATCGCCGCGAAAGCCCAGTACGGCGACCCTTATCAGCCCTCAGACGGCATCGCTCATGTTTTAGTGGGCGGACGACTCGTCGTACAAAATGGCCATCAAGTCGAAGGTCGCTACCCCGGAAAGCATTTGATCAGACCTCTTTCACCCTAGACGTCCGAGTTGCGCCTGACACGCTCTGGACGCCTTTTACCGGCGTTGTGTCCACAGGCGTCACCGGTAATGGTCTTCACAGTGCGCGCAATGGGACTGACGGCCACGGTGATGGGTCTCTCGTCAGCCTCAACCGCCAGACGAGAGGCCGATCAATCGTCTTTGTAGGTCTTTGCCGCCATCAGAGCTTGGAAAATTCCTTGTCGAGATCGTAGCGACTTGAGGTCACGTATCGTTCCATCGCCGCCACCTTCCGCTCGGCTTCGCGCACACGATCGCGAGCCTTATTCATACGCGTAGTTGGCGGCTCAGAATAGCGAAATGCGGTGCGCCGACGGTACTCATGGCGATCCTCGTCGTAGTCCCGAATCACGTCCTCCTCAAAGGCGTCATCATCCCATCGAGATGAACGCTTGCTGATGAGAATCCACGCCGCGACATAGAACCAAAATGCGGCAAAGCCTGTGAACAAAAAAAGCGCGAAGACAGACAACCGCGTCACCCAGGTTGGTACGTCCCAGTAGTCTGCAAGACCTGCACACACGCCGCCAAGCCAGCTGTCTGAGGGGTGTCGATACAAACCGATACCCCAGCCATTTTTACGGCCTTGATCAAAATCTCGGTAACGATTACGGCTGCGTCTACTCATGATTAGCTTTCCTTGTCATTACGCCAGTTGGGATGATCAGCATCCAAAATAGCTTCTAAATTATTAATACGATCGGACATGCGATCGACCGACTCAAGCATCTCTTCTAACGCATGCCGGTCGTCGTCGCTCAGTGCTCGACTCGATTTATTGAGGCTGCGGTAATGCAGCGTAATCCAGACCGGTGCGACTACGGTGAGTAGCAAGATCATGGGGACAAACATAAATTCTAAAAAGCTCACAAATCTCTCCAACTAGAGCATTAAAGTGGTTTGACTTAGTTCGCAGTCGGTTCAGCGTCGACATCGGACTGTGCAGGCCACACCGCAGCTAAATAAAGCCCAAGCCCCAGTGCCTCGACGATGATGGCCACCGACACTAAAGGGGTGTAACCACTAAACATACCAGCAATTCCCGCACCGATTGCGGTGATTGTTAAAATGATGCCCCACCGCCGCAGCCCTCCGGCTGACCGAGCAAACGCCAGCGGCCCACTGATTTCGTCAACGCCTTGGACCTCACCGGAGATTCGAGACATTTGAACAAGCGCGTCGAGTCGCTTTTCTAGGGCTTTTTGCCGTGTACTGTAGACAATGAGCAGGAGCAGCACGGTTGTCAGACATAAGACATAGGGTGTACCAAGCGCCAAAATTCCTTCCATGTTTTTCACCCTTTCGCTACCAACGCTCTGGTCAGATCTGTGTCCCGAGCGAATGTCGGCCCTTGGTCAATCTCACTGATTACTGTTAATTCGATGACGCCACTTCCTCAGTTTTCATAGACTGTCTCAACGCCTCTAACTCGTCGTTTAGCGCATCATCTGACGCTAGGGCGTCGATCTCGGCTGCAAGACCTGTCTTCTCGCGACCGAGCGCCATCGCGTCCAACTCACCCTCCAAACCGTCAACACGCCGCTCAAAGCGCTCAAACTTATCAAACGCATCATCAAGGCTATTGAGGTGAAGCTGACGTTGCGTTTTCGCTCGATTTTTTATCGAGTCGGCTCGCATCAGTATGGCCTTACGCTTGGCTCTCGCGTCATCCAACTTCGTTTGCAAGAGCCCAACCTCTTCGTGCAATTGCTCTATGTGACTCTCGGCCTGCGTCAACTCAGAAGACAAAGCGATCGCGTCGGCCTCAACCAATCGCTTTTCGTGCAATGCGGCTCGCGCGAGATCGTCGCGATCTTTGGACAGCGCCAATTTGGCTTTTGCGGACCAAACATTCGACTGCTCCTCAAGACCACGCAGCCTCCGCTCTTGGGTCTTTTTGTCGGCCAAAATTCGAGCCGACGCCGAGCGAACCTCCACCAGCGTGTCTTCCATTTCTTGAATGATCAGCCGAATCATCTTTTCAGGATCCTCTGCGCTGTCACACATCGCGTTGAGGTTTGAATTAACAATGTCCGACAGCCTTGAAAAAATACCCATGGTCCCCTTCCTATTAATGCCATTTAGTTCACCAATGGCATAGCTAGCGCCGCACCAAAATCAAAAAAAGGCGTTAAATCAGGTGCTTAGCGCAAAGCTTAAGTAAATTTAATGCATTCAATTGCCTTAATAGGTTTTTATTACCTTAATAATAGGGTAAATTTTGCCGTTAAAGAGTATTTGTCACCCTTAAAGGTTTCTCATGGATTCGATGCAACCCGTCATTGGTGAAAGTCCGCTGCTTAATGAAGCCTTAGATCACCTGTCCAGTCTGGCCACTATTGACCGCCCCGTACTCGTGACTGGGGAGCGCGGAACCGGCAAAGAGATTGCGGCCAGTCGCTTGCACTTTCTGTCCTCGCGCTGGCAAGCGCCCTTCATAAAGCTGAACTGCGCCTCACTGCCTGAGTCGCTGCTGGACAGTGAACTGTTTGGGTATGAGCCCGGCGCGTTTACGGGCGCAAGGAAAAGTCACGCCGGACGATTCGAACGTGCCCATACCGGCACACTTTTTCTCGACGAGGTGGGCACCATGCCCACTGCCTTGCAAGAAAAGTTATTGCGTGTCATTGAGTACGGTGAACTTGAGCGCATTGGGGGTAATGAAACACGCTCTGTTGACGTTCGTATTGTCGCCGCAACGAATGCGAATCTTCCTGAGATGGCAAGCCGCGGAGCGTTTAGATGGGACCTCTTAGACCGGCTGACCTTCGATGTTGTGACGATGCCTGCCCTTCGCAATCGGGGGAGTGATTTACAACTACTCGCCGAACACTTTGCGATAAAATTTGCGGCGGAATCAGGGTGGAACCACTTCCCGGGATTGTCCACCGAAGCGCTTCAACATCTCTTTGACCATGCCTGGCCTGGCAACGTGAGGGAGCTTAAAAATGCGATCGAACGCTCGTTACACCGGCAAGGCGACGACAGCGAACCACTCGCCCGACTCGTTATTGACCCCTTTAACGACCACGTCCCCCCCACCTTAATGCCCAAGACAGCGCCTGAGCCCGAGACAGTCACAACGCCGAGCGACGTGAGCATTCCAAATGACTTGCGTGCAGCACTTGATCAACAGGAAAGCCAATGGCTTCGGATGGCACTCGCACAGACCGGACAGCGCCAAAAACAGGCCGCAGAGCGTCTTGGTCTAAGTTACGACCAAATTCGAGGGCTGATGAAAAAACACGGGCTCCGAACACGGGGCACGAGAGACTAACGACGAAGCAGTTCTTGGTACGCCTGGTAATTACCGTCAACCATGGCCTCAATCGAAAACTCGCTGCCTGCGAGTAACCTGCCGCCCTCACCCAGCTGATCCCGCAGTCGGGTATCCAATAATATCTGCTCAAGATGAACCTTAAGCGCGACGCGATCGCCCACTTCAAACGTCAACCCATTGTTGCCGTCTCTGACAATTTCGGGAATACCGCCCGCCCTTGCGGCGATCACCGGCACCGAGCTGGCCGAGGCTTGCAAGAGCGACACACCCAGCCCCTCACGCTCAGCCGGATGCACTATGGCATAGAGGTTTGGGAGCACCCGCCGCAAGTCATCGCGAAACCCTGCCATCTGAACCCGCCCGCCAAACTCCGCACTCGCAACACGCGCTTCAAGTGCCTCACTCAAGGGCCCTTGTCCAAAAATAAGGACGTTGAGTCTTGGGAAACGCGTGAGAAGATCCGGCAGGACGTCCAACAGATAGCGGTGACCTTTTCGCGGAATCAGTTGCGCAATAACGCCGAGCGTCACCTCATCGGACGGCAATTTAAACTCGGCCTGAAACCAGCCTTTATCAGCCGGACAATCATAAAACGCCGCATCAACCGCGCTGCGCACTGGAATTACTTTTTCAGCGGGTACGCCACACGAGCGCAACACGTGACCGATCGCCTCAGAAATTACGATCACCTTGTCGTACAACCGGTACTTAAGAGGCACACTCCACCGGGGTTCTCGATTGTCGACCCGCCGCGAT
>DGPO01000026.1:0-14907 GCA_002390485.1 Halieaceae bacterium UBA4438
TCCATCTCCAGAAGCTGGTCATAAGGAACATCAGCCTCGGCCAACAATACATTCATGTGTCCCGGCATACGCCCGGCAACCGGGTGAATACCGTAATTCACTTCACACCCGTTGGCTTCGAGCAATTCCATGAGCTCTTTGACAACGTGCTGGGCCTGAGCAACCGCCATGCCGTAGCCTGGAATAATGGCGACGTTAGTGGCTGCTTCCAGAACGTAGTAGGCGTCCTCAACCGAAATCGGTTTGATCTCTCCTTCCACTTCAGTGACCGTGGTCGAGACACTCGCAAAGCCCGAAAACAGTACATTACTCAGTGAACGATTCATCGCCTTGCACATGATCTGCGTGAGAATTATTCCTGAGGCACCCACGAGCGATCCAGCGACAATGAGTACGTTGTTATCGACGGCAAAGCCCGCCGCACACGCTGCAAGACCCGAGTAGGAGTTCAGCAACGAGATCACCACGGGCATGTCCGCGCCGCCAATGGGGATCACCACCATCACACCGAAGAGCAGCGACAAACCAACGACCGCGTAAAGCCATGTCGGATCGCTGGGCGTTGTGACAAACATTGCAGCACTGTACAAAATACCGAGCACAATGAGCCCATTCACGAATTTCTGCCCCGCGAAGGTAATCGCGCCACTGCCGATCATTTCTGAGAGCTTGCCGTAGGCGATCAATGATCCGGTGAAGGTCACGCCACCAATGAGGATGGACAAAATAATAGTGACGTACTGGAAATTGCCGGTTGCGATCGACAGTGCCGACACACCGACCAATCCAGAAGCAGCGCCTCCAACACCATTAAACAGTGCGACCAATTCGGGCATGGACGTCATGGCGACTGACCGCGCCGCAACAGCACCAATTGCACCACCAACGATCATACCCCCGAGAATAAACTCGTATTGGACAATACCTTGGTCAAGTAAAGCAGCAACGATCGCAAGCAACATACCAACGGCAGAGATGCCGTTACCTTTTCGTGCGGTATCAGGCGAACCAAGCATTTTGAGACCGAAAACAAAGAGACCCGCCGCGACCACATAACCCAACTGAATGAGGAGATTAGTTTCCATACTTAACCCTCCTTCTTCTTAAAGAAGCCCAGCATGCGGTCCGTCACCAGGTAACCGCCCACGACATTAATACTGGCAAGCGCAACAGCGCCAGCGCCTAGCCACTGGGCGAGGTCTTGTTCGCCGCTACCGGCCAGAGCAATCGCACCCACTACGGTAATACCCGAAATGGCATTTGCACCCGACATCAGCGGCGTATGCAACGTTGCGGGCACCTTATTGATCAGCTCAAAGCCTAAAAAGACTGCGAGCATCAGAATGAATAAAAGATACGAAACTTCCATTTTATCCTTCCCCTTCCATTAGATTTTTAATGGTGGGGTGAACCACCTCTCCACCGTGCGTGATGACACAGCCTGGCAAAATATCGTTCTGCATATCGAGAACAAACGTCTTTGCCTCAGTATCCCAAGTGTCCTCAACCAAATTAAACAAGTTGTTTGCGTACATTTGAGACGCATCTCGTGCCACTTCATTGGCCAAGTTCGCGGTACCCACAATCGTCACACCGTCGACAACAACCGTCTCGTTCGGGACGGAACCTTCGACGTTACCGCCAGTTTCTGCCGCCATATCGACGATAACGGCGCCAGGTGCCATACCCTCGATCATGTCTCGGGTGACAAGAACAGGCGGTTTACGACCAAAGACTTGTGCCGTTGTAATCACCACATCTGAGTCGGCAATAACCGATTTTTGTGCCTGTCGCTGAAGTTCCACCTGCTCTGGCGTCAGCTCTTTGGCGTAACCGTCCGCCGTCTGGCCGGTATCACCAAGATCAATCTCAAGGAATTTTCCACCTAACGACTGCACCTGCTCAGCAACCACAGGGCGCGTGTCAAAAGCGGTCACGCGTCCGCCAAGCCGTTTTGCAGTGGCGATAGCCTGCAGACCCGCAACGCCCGCACCGATGATAAAAATCTTTGCCGGCTTCAGCGTTCCTGCAGGCGTCATGAGCATCGGAAAGATACTTGGCAGCTGCGCCGCCGCTAGCATGACGGCCACGTAGCCCGCTAAGTTGGCTTGTGAGCTGAGCGCATCCATTTTCTGGCTGCGCGTTGAGCGAGGAATCATCTCCATGCTGACCGCAGTAATTTCTTTGGCAGCAAGCGTCTTTATGAGATCGCGCTCATTAAACGGGTCCAGATAGGACACATGGATACAGCCCGGCTTCATCATATCGATGTCCGCAGGCTCGGGCTTACGCAGTCTTAAGACCATGTCTGCAGAACCCATCAAAGCCGCACGATCACTGACAATTTCAGCGCCAAGCTCAGAATAAAGACTGTCGTTGTATCCGACCGCATCGCCAGCGCCGGACTCAATGGCGACGTCGGCGCCAAGTCTGATCATTTTCTTTACGGTTTCCGGAGTGGCGGAAGTTCGTCGCTCGCCTGCAACCGACTCGCGAGGAATAACAATACGCATGAGTGATGCTCGCTCTTTTTAAGTTTGTGAGGTAGTACGTCTGATGTCATCGACAGGATCTCATCCAGCCGGCTTTATCGCGAGAAAATTACCTGATAGCCCAAATCGATTCTACAAATCTAAGCAAGGATTTAGCAGCTCAGCTGCCTTATAAGCGAGGTGGTGATGACTAAAACCGTTGTGCCGCGTTTGAAATTAGCCCGCACGCAGTTGCAGCAGTGGACTTAGCCAACGATGATGCCAGTGGGTAAACCGAAGAGGGGCCTCGAGAACGGCAAGACAAATGCAATCGCCGCCCGGAAGTGCTGCTGGCGCATGAACATCTCCGGCCTCGCGAACAATAAAGTCGCCTGCGTGATAAGCGCCACTTTCATCACTAAAACCGCCCTGAAGAACGAGCGTCATCTCCGTCCCAGAGTGGTTATGCTGGGGAATTCGACCGCCCTCAGAGATATGATAAAGCGAAAATTCAGTAGCGCCATCAATGCGCCCCAAATCGGCAATACGCAATGAGCGGCTGACTTTCTTCCACTGTAGCTTGTCTAAATTTCCCTGCCGGACTTGCTTGACTGTCCACGACAACGTCGATGCGTTAGCGTCGTTGGCAGCTCTATCATCGGGCACTTCATCGAGCCGTAAAAGAACATCTTCAAACACCTGCGGATCGACTGAAACGGGGGCCGTATCTTCTAGCATCACACCGCCGATGCTCTCGAGTTGCGCCAGTTTTTGCTGACAGAGCGTACAGTGGTCTAAATGAGTGGAAACGCAAACACTCTGCGCCGCAGGCAGAGAGTTGGCCGAGTACTCAGCTAACATGTTGGAATCTGGATGATGCTTTACCATGATATCTTTCTAACCCTGCCCATTCGATCGGTCAACTGCATATTTTCTTGTCTGCGGTACGCCCAACTGTAGTCGTCGGTTTAACCAGAGCAAATTTTTTTACTTTATATGCAAACTAATACCGATAAGTCTACCCGTGCGGATCACTCCTCTGAACCCGCAGCCATGAAAACTTGTAATTTTTGTATCGCTAATCGCACTCGCGACTTAACTGTACCCAGCGGCAATCCAAGCTCTGCAGCCGTCTCAGAGTGCGACTTACCTTCCATATACACCTTTGCCAAAATTTGCGCCTGATCCTGAGGCAGATGGTTCATTAGCTCTCGAACCCGTTGCGCGCCGCGCTCCGCATGCAGTGCACTCGTAGGCTCATGACCTTCGAGCTCAAACCCCACGTCTTCAGCTTCGAGTTGCGTATCGAATTTTTGCAGGCGACGAAACATATCCGTCCGGCAGTTTCGTGCAATCGTGTAAACCCAAGTACTTGCCGCCGCCTTCTCAGGGTTGAAGCCCGCGGCCTTTTGCCACACCTTGAGCATGACCTCTTGCACCAGCTCGTCGGCATGGGCCGCTGATAACGACGATCCCGACAGCGCAAACGCTTTAATTAAGGGTGCAAAATGGGCGAAAAACTTTGCAAATGCCGCGCGGTCGCGATGCTCGGCCATTCGAACGACACAAAGACTCCACTCATCGGTGCGACGCCCCTGAGGCACTGACCAAGCAGAGGTCGCGGGCTGTCCGCGTGCGCCTTCTCCTTGTTTGTCGACCATTGAGCACTCTCCTTTGAGCGTATCTTTATTCAGAATACACATATCCACTTAACTTGACACTTAAATGTGTATATTAATATTTACACATTGTTGCCAGCGGCAAGTTGTGCGACAACACGGGCTAAGCACTTAAAAGGTCTAACAATGACGACAGCCATTATCGGGACGGGTATTTCAGGGCTCGGTTGCGCTTACCGGCTTGCACGGTCCGGTGAGCCGGTGGAGGTCTTTGAAGCCTCGCCAATTATTGGGGGACATACAGCGACCAAGGACGTCTCGGTGGCCAGCGGCGACTACGCCATCGATACCGGATTTATTGTTTATAACGACTGGACCTACCCCGAATTCATCGCGCTGATGGACGAGCTTGAAGTCACCAACCAACCCACCACAATGGGGTTTTCTGTATCTGATGACCTGTCCGGGCTCGAATACGCAGGCAACAACCTGAACACACTTTTCGCGCAGCGGCGTAACCTATTGTCACCGACGTTCATCGCCATGGTGCTTGAGATCTTACGATTCAACCGCATCGCGGTCGAAGACCTAGAGGCAGGACGCTTGAAGACCGGAGAAACGCTGCAAGCGTATCTCGAGCGTCATCAGTTTTCCGCGCTGTTTAGGCGTAACTATCTGCTCAGCATGGCGTCTGCCATCTGGTCGGCAAACTTCGAAGAAACGCTTAACTACCCTGCTGAATTTTTTGTTCGCTTTTTTAAAAACCACGGATTACTGCAGGTCAAGAACAGACCACAGTGGCGAGTCCTCACCGGCGGCAGTCAGAGCTACCTCAAACCGTTGTGCGCTCCTTTTATAGACAATATACGCACGTCGTGTGCCGTCACAGCAGTCGTGCGAGAGCCAGGGCAAAAGCCGAAACTACGAACCGAGCAAGGCGAGGAGCTGACGTTTGACAACATCGTCATCGCCGGCCACGCGGACCAAGCCTTGACCATTTTGAGCGACGTCGATGCTAAGGAGCGCGCCGTCCTCTCCCAACTGCCCTACTCTGAGAACGAGGTTGTACTGCACACTGACGCGCGAGTTTTGCCTCAAAACCGACGCGCTTGGTCGAGCTGGAACTACCGCCTGAAGAACTCAAATAGCCAGGCGACTCTCACCTATAACATGAATATTTTGCAGGGAATTTCCGCTCCAGAAACCTTTTGCGTCACGCTTAACGACACAGCGGCTATTGATCCTGCAACGATATTAGGAGAATACCGATACGCCCATCCGCAGTTCACGATCGACGGAATCGCCGCTCAAGAGCGCTGGGAGGAGATAAACGGCGTGCGTGATACCTGGTTTTGTGGCGCCTACTGGCGCAATGGATTTCATGAAGACGGTCTGTTTAGCGGTCATCGGGTTGCCGACGCGATCATCGCAAGGAAGACCGCCGAGTGAGAACGGCCTTTTACATTGGCAGGCTGGCACACGCGCGCATGAAGCCGAGACACCATCGCTTCAGTTACTCGGTTTTTATGCCTTTCGTCGACGTCGAGAGTGTTCAGAAAATCACTAAAGATCTTCCGTTTTGGAGCGTGGGTAGATGGGGCTTGGCGCGATTTGTTCGTAACGACTTTATTGGAGACGAAAAAGTACCCATTGCGGAGGCGGTTAAACAGCGCATTCACGAGGTCACTGGGCAGCATTTTGAGGGGCAAGTATTTCTGCTGGCCAACTGGCGTTACTTCGGAATTCAGAACAACCCCATAGCCTGTTACTTCTGTAAAAATCACCTGACCGATGAGCTCGAATACATCGTCGCGGAAGTGACCAACACACCATGGGGTGAGCGTCACAGCTACGTGCTGCCAGTTGACGCAGCAACAGGCCTTTACCAAACCGAGTTCGATAAAAAGTTACACGTTTCGCCCTTTCACGGTATGAATCAACGATACCGCTGGTTTTCGACAACACCGGATGACTCACTCGCCATAAAGCTGACTAATTTAGAAGACGGCGAGCGCGTCTTTCACGCGTCACTCACGCTAAAACGACTGCCTCTAAACAAAGCCTCGGCACTGACTCTGCTCGCGCGTTTCCCATTGGAAACCGCGAAAGTGGCCGCGGCCATTTATTGGCAAGCACTCGTTTTGTTTCTCCGTCGAGTGCCCCTTTACTCCCACCCTAAAAACGATTCGGCTCACTAGGAGGGCTCAATGACGACAGGTCAGATTGACGTAAAAAAAATAGCAAAATTGCCCGCAATTAAAGCTTACCGCAGTGCGACCCTCTCAAAACGCTTGGTGTTTCGACTTTTCCAGGGCCTGCGCCACGGTGAGCTGATTATTCACGACGGCGATGAAGTGCATCACTTTGGCAGTGGCGACTTAACCATAGCACCCAGCGCAACCGTAGTGATTCACAACCCTAGAGCCTACGGTCGAATACTCACAGGCGGCACGGTCGGTGCCGGCGAGGCTTATATCGAGGGCGATTGGAGCACCGAGCAGTTAACCGAAGTCACCCGGGTATTTAGCGCCAACATGCCTATTTTGGAGTCCATGAAGAGCAACCAAAATTGGCTTGTTAAGGTGGCTCTTAAACTTGCGCACGCCGCGCGAAAGAATTCCCTCACAGGCTCGAGGGAAAATATTGCCGCACATTACGACTTGGGCAACGATTTCTTTTCACTGTTTTTAGACCCTACGCTCATGTATTCGTCCGCCGTATTTCCTGAGGGTAGTGACGACCTCGCTGACGCGTCTCAACATAAGCTTCGGTTGATTTGTGAAGACTTAGAACTCAAGCCAACCGATCATCTTGTTGAGATTGGTACGGGCTGGGGCGGTATGGCCATTTATGCCGCGGAACATTACGGTTGCCGAGTGACAACGACGACGATTTCACGCGAGCAACTTGAATACGCGCGCGCTGAGGTCGAACGACGAGGCCTCAGTGACAAAATCACCCTATTGTTTGAAGATTACCGCAACCTGTCAGGGCAATTCGATAAGCTTGTGTCCATTGAAATGATCGAAGCCGTGGGGCATGAGTACTTCGATACCTACTTCGACTGCGTCAGTCGGTTACTCAAACCCGAGGGGAAAGCCGTCATTCAGTCCATCACGATCAACAAGCAACGTTACGATGCAGCGCGCCAGTCGGTGGATTATATTAAGCGCTACATTTTTCCAGGCGGATGCCTTCCGTCTGTTGGCGTTATTGGAAATGCGCTGACCCGGAATACGGACATGCAAATGACGGGCTTGAGAGACATTACGCTCGATTATGCGCAGACCTTACGATGCTGGCATGATTCATTCTTGAAAGAGCTGGATGCCGTTAGGGCTCTCGGGTTTGATGACAAATTCATCAGAATGTGGCGCTTTTACCTCAGCTACTGTGAAGGCGGCTTCCGTGAACGTATTATCGGTACCTATCAAATAACAATGGCTAAGCCCTTCTACAGGCCCGCATAACCTATGATTTTATCATTTGCTCCCATTGCGCTTCTCATCTTCCTGCTTTTTTCGGCAGTTCAACTTTTTGGAGCGGACGCCTCCTACGGCCCAAATCAGGTCGCACTGCTCATCGCATCGGCCTGCGCTGGCCTTGTGGGCATGTACCGAGGACTGACCTGGTCGGATATTCAGGAAAGCATGGTCGCAGGTATTAAAGTCGGTCTTGGTCCTATTTTGATCCTGCTTGCAGTAGGGGGCTTGATCGGGAGCTGGATGATCTCAGGAACAGTCCCCGCCATGATTTATTTTGGCGTATCGATTCTCAATCCATCGATCTTTTTTGCGGCTGCTGCTGTGATCTGTGCGCTTGCATCCATCAGCATCGGCAGCTCCTGGACGGTTGCTGGAACACTGGGCATCGGGCTTATGGGTATTGCCGACAGCTATGGCCTGCCGCCGGCCATGGCCGCGGGCGCCATTATCAGCGGCGCCTACTTTGGCGATAAATTGTCGCCCCTATCAGACACCACCAACCTTGCTGCCGCATGCACCAATGTCGATTTATTTGCGCACATACGCCATATGCTTTGGACCACTGTGCCCGCTTTTTGTATTGCTCTTTTGTTCTTTTCATTAATGGACTCAGGTGCCGCTACTGAGCCTGAGCAAATTGCAGCCTTGAGAGCGGCCATTAGTGAAGAATTCAATGTCGGAATTGGCGTGCTCACACCACTTTTAGTGATGTTGATCCTTATTTGGCGAAGAGTACCTGCTTACCCTGCGATCATGCTGGCCACGGTCGCAGGTGTCTTGACGGCCCTCACGCTTCAAACTGACGTGGTCACGAAATTCGCCTTAACCGTTAACCCTGAAACCAACATGCCGATTGTTGAAGGCCTTTGGCGAACCCTGTTTGCAGGTTTCGAGGGCACCACTTCAAATGAAGAGCTGAACCGGCTCATCAGTAAGGGCGGTATCGCCAGTATGCTTAATACGGTTTGGTTGATCGTCAGTGCATTGGCGTTTGGCGGCGTTCTGGAGCGCACCGGCATTCTCCAACAAATACTGGACGCCGTTTTAAAAGCAGTAAAGTCCACGGGCGACTTGGTTGTGGCCACGGTCACGGGCGGCATTGTCACAAACATATTGGCGGCCGATCAATTCCTCGCAATCGCGCTCCCCGGCAGGCTCTTTTGCAAGACTTACGATGACTTTAATCTGAGTCGCGAAAACCTTTCTCGCACGCTCGAGGACTCGGCAACCATGACCTCAGCACTGATTCCGTGGAATACCTGTGGTGCCTACATGGCGGCGACGCTTGGCGTGGCGACCTTCGAGTACGCACCCTATGCGATCTTCAATATTATGTGCCCCCTCATTGCCATTGCGTTTGGCTACTTAGCCTTTCAACAAAAGGCTGCAGTGACTCCCGCTGCATGACCTGGGACCACGAAGCACCGTTCATCCGGCGATTTGACGTTTGCGCTGACCACATCGATGCGCTCGAACACACTAACAATACGCAGTACGTCAATTGGTGCAATGAAACCGCATGGGCACACACCACCGAGCTGGGTCTCGGGGCCGATGTGTATCGCCAGCTTGACCGAGCCATGGCACTGACCAAAGCCGAGTACCACTATTTGAAGGCCACGCGGCTCGGTGAAACGCTCGAAGTGGGCACCTGGATTACGACCTGGCAGCGGCAGTTGATGATGGAACGTCAAATGCAAATAAAATCAGTCACCACCGGAGAAACAGTACTCCGAGCAACACTTTATTTTGTTTGTATTGAAATCTCATCGGGAAAGCCGAGGCGGCCGCCAGCGGCGTTCATAGACGGCTACACACCCGCTCTAATCGGTTAAGCGTTCATCCAGTCAAACGGTAGGACCTGCGACATACGGTCGCGTCCGAGCGTAAGCATAAGCAGTCGGTCGAAACCCAGCGCGACCCCCGCACAGTCGGGCAGTCCCGATTCAAGGGCGTGCAGAAGTTGCGGATCAGGCACACGCAACACCTGCCCCCGCGCAAGGCGCTTTTTATTATCTTCGTTAAACCGCTCAGACAATGTAACGGGGCAACACTCTTCCCAGTAGCCGTTCGCCAGCTCAACACCCTGAAAATAAGCTTCAAATCGAGCAGCAACGGGCTTTCCCGTTCGATCGATTACCCGCGACAGCGCCGACTGTTCCGCAAGGAAATCGGTAACAAAGACCAAGCCCCAGTCAGTGATTTGCGGCTCAATAATGTGTGTCATCAACAGATCAATATAGTCGAGCTTTTCGAGCGTTCCATTCAAGTTAATGCCCGCGGTGATAGACGCATCATGAAGTTGCTCGGCCGAGGCTTCACGCGGATCCAAGCCAAGAAAGTGCTCAAAGAGCGCCGGAAGAGGCCACACCTGCCAACTGCTTACCGGCAGGTGGATGATGAGGAGCTCAGCGACCTCGCGAATCAGCTGATAATGCGTCCATCCGACGCGATACCACTCAAGCATGACGAATTCGGGGTTGTGTTTTTTACCGTGCTCACCGTAACGAAATACTTTCCCAAGCTGATAAATGTCACCACTGCCCGACGCCAGCAGACGTTTCATCGCGTACTCTGGCGAACTTTGAAGAAAGCGTTCGCTATCGCCTGTCGGGACAGCAAACAACTCTATATTGGGGTCTGTAATAGCGTGACTGGCCAAAATAGGTGTGTCGACCTCGAGCACGCCACGCGTCTCGAAAAATCCTCTGATCTCTGAGAGCAACGACCCGCGACTGCGCAGGTCAGCAATCTGAGCACTGGGCTCCCAAGTCGGCACGGGGGCCTTAAGACTTACTCGCTCGACTCACGTACTCACCGCTTCGCGTGTCGATACGAATAATTTCACCCTCAGACAGGAACAGCGGTACCCGAACGACGGCGCCCGTCGTCAGGGTGGCCGGTTTACTACCACCTTGTGCTGTATCGCCCTTCAGACCCGGATCCGTCTCGGTAATCTCAAGCTCAATAAAATTAGGGGGAGCGACGACCAGTGGCGCGCCATTGAACAAGGTGACTTCGTACCGCTCTTGCTCTTTCAACCACTTTTGCGCATCACTAATCGCGGCTTGGTCGGCAGAATGCTGTTCAAACGTATTCGGGTCCATGAAATACCAGAACTCTCCATCGGTGTACGAGTACTCAAGGTCAATGTCTAATACATCGGCCCCTTCCAGCGAGTCACCCGACTTGAAGGTCTTATCCAAGACACGACCTGAGCGCAAGTTACGCAGTTTCACTCGATTGAACGCCTGACCTTTGCCAGGTTTGACGTACTCATTCTCTAAAATAGAGCACGGCTCGTTATCCAACATCACCTTCAGACCCGGTTTGAATTCGTTTGTAGAAAAGTTGGGCATGAAATATCAACCTCGCGGTGTAAATAATGAAGCGATCATACCTTAGAGATCGGTCAATCGGCGAGTCGCACTCAAGGCTTAGAGCCTTTACTGCCGATTAAATAAAGCGCGCCGTCGAGACCCACGTGGGAGAGTTGATAGCGCGCCTGCGCCCTGACCAGGGGTTTGGCTCTGAACGCAATACCAATGCCTGCAGCGCTGAGCATCTTAAGATCATTCGCACCGTCTCCGACGGCAAGTGTTTGGTTTAATCCAATCCCCATCGTGCGGGCCAAGGTCTTGAGTGTCGTCGCTTTGAATTCGGCGTTCACAATGGGTGCAACCACCCGCCCAGTCAGTACCCCCGCCTCTATATCCAGCGTATTGGCGTATACGTCATCCATCCCAAGCTCAGCGGCGACACGCTCGGCGAACACCCGAAACCCACCTGAGAGAATCACCGTTTTGATGCCTCTCGCCTTGAGCGTGAGCATCAGCTCTTTTCCGCCCTCTGAGAATGGAAGGTCTGCGGCGATATCGTGAATCACCGCAGAATCTAAACCTTCAAGTAGCGACAGGCGCTCGGTAAAACTCTGATTAAAGTCCAGCTCTCCACACATTGCCCGTTCGGTAATACGCGAGACCGCAGCACCAATTCCCGCACGCCGAGCCAGCTCGTCGATCACCTCGCACTCAATCAGCGTAGAGTCCATATCAAACACCGCCAACTTAATGTCAGCGGGCCGGTCAGTAGGAAGCTGCGCGTTGACGTCGACCCCATCGTCCAGCCCAACGGCCGAAAACGCCAATGCAAGCGTGTCTTGATCAGCAGCATCAAGAACCCAGCCCTCTGCGTACCGACGATCGGCCAGCGTACGAGGAACCGGCAATACCTCTTTGCTGAGCACCTGAATGCGGTGAGAGGCAAGAAACGCCTCTAAGGATTTCAAAGGAGGCATTGTGGACTGATTTGCTAGAATCGTTATGTACATCAGCACTTCGGGGGGTCGCTTTAAGAGTGATCATGATACCCTGACTTTGGACAAACGTCGGCACGCCAGAACCGACAAAGCAGGTCAAAAGGAGCAAAAAGTCGTGGTCTTTTGGGAGCGTTTAGGTTTTGGCCAAAAAACCGGTTTAGTGGCTGCTGCCGGTGTTTTTGTCGCGGGCCAAATCGCACTCAACCTCACGTTAGCGTCGAAGGCTTACGTTGATACGCAAGCGAGAGAAACCTACGCACAAGCCATTTTAAGCGCCACGGCATCACGGGCGTCTGGACTGATTGCCTCAGGCGACATGCTGACAGTCACTAGCGAACTGAATCGTCTCATCGCCTCAGACGTTGTCGCCGGCGCAGCCGTGACCGATGTAGAAGGTCAATTAGTCGCCAGCGTCGGTCTCTTCAACGAAGATCACTATTTTTACAACACACCACTCAAAATCGGACCCGACCTCGCAGGCACGCTCAGCATCAGTCTTGGAGACATTGGATCAACCACGTCACTGAGCTGGACAATCAGCGGACTTAACGCGGTTTTAGCAGCCTCCATTTACGCACTTTTTGGGTCACTGTCACGCCGGCAGCAGCACCGACTGCGCGCGATGCTCAATCGCGTCTCTAGTACCGATCTGTCCAGCGGGTCCACAGACCCCATGGGGCAATTGGAAAAAGCACTGGATGCGCTCCCACTGGACACAATGATGCCGTCGGGAGACGACACGCTCGATGAATCAGCCGTTCAATCGATGGCGGTCGCCACACTCAGTCTCGACCATATAGGCCGCTATCTCGATACCCTCGATGAGAACGCATTGGTCCACTACGTCGGCATTTACGAGACCCTTTTAAAAACTGTGGGGCAGTTACTCAAAGGCGATCTGCAGTCCTCACGTCCGCAAAGCCTGTCCCTTTTCTTTGAAGGTCGCCACAACGGTATGTCACCCGAGGCTCGAGCCGCGATTTCAGCGGTGTTGTTGCAACATCTTCTCGTGGTCGCAGAACGCAGTCAGCGACTAAAATTTGTGGGAGGCATTGGCATTGGCCGGAGCGACCTCAGCCGGGGGGAGCAAAAGTCCGCCTACGCCGCGCTTTATACGCAGTCGGTTATCGATGAAACGCTGTACGCGGCACAGCGAGCAGGATCATCGGTGAAGGTCTCCCAGTCGCTTCAAGATCACGAGGACGTTTGCACGCTCTTCGAGCTGATTGAAACAGCCGATGGCGACACGCAACTGGGGAGCCCCTCAGTCGACGTGGTGGCCGAACTCGACAAACAAAGCAAGCTCTTACAACGCCGTCTATTCCCAGACGTGGGCGAGCAGACAGACCTTCCCTTTTAGGGCGCAGCGATCGTCAGACCGCTGACCTTTTGGAATCCCTTAGGCAGTCTATTGCCCCGTCTCCCGCGCTCGCCGCGGTAGTTTTCAAGATCTGATAGCTTCAACTTCAAGTGTTGACGACCCGAATTCACTTGCACAACATCACCGTCGCCAAACACTAAAAGACCCACCAGTATCTCTTCTCGTGCTTGCGCTCGGGCAGAAGGAATACCAATGATTTTGTTGCCCTTCCCCTTTGCCAGCTCAGGGAGGTCCGCAAGTGGGAAGACCAACAAACGGCCTTCAGAAGTCGCCGCAGCCACCAACAAATTGTCGCGGTCAAGGACAGTGACGGGTGGTATCACTTGTGCACCCTTTGGAAGACTCAAGACTGCCTTGCCTGCTTTGTTTTTCGCGACCAGAGAGCCAAACTTTGCCACAAATCCGTAGCCGGCATCACTGGCCAACAGAAACTTCTGATTCTCGGCACCCGTCATGAGTCCCTCAAACGTGGCACCCGACGGCGGCGAAATCCTTCCCGTCAACGGCTCACCTTGACCTCGGGCTGACGGCAACTGATGCGTTGGCAGCGAATAGGCTCGCCCGGTCGAATCAAAGACCACTGTGGTCTGATTACTTCGACCCAGGGCTGCAAATTTGTAGGCGTCACCTGACTTGTAGTTAAGGCTTTCAGGATCAATGTCATGCCCTTTCGCCGCCCTAATCCAACCTTTTTCAGAAACCACCACGGTCATTGGATCTGCACTGGTCAACTCGAGCTCAGAGAAGGCTTTTGCCTCTTCGACCCTCACTAACCGAGATCGCCGCTCATCACCGTATTCGCTGACAATCGCAACCAGCTCGCCACGGATCAACTGGGTCATCAAGTCCTCGCTGCCAAGCGTCGTCTGCAGCGAATCGCGCTCACTGTTGAGCTCAGACTGCTCGCCACGAATTTTCATCTCCTCAAGCTTGGCGAGATTACGTAGCTTCAAGTCTAAAATAGCGTCCGCTTGGATCTCCGATAACGTAAAACGTGCCATCAGTTCCTGCTTGGGCGCGTCTTCTTCGCGAATAATGCGAATGACCTCATCGAGATTAAGATAAGCAACCAGGTATCCTTCGAGAATGTGCAGTCGCTTTAACACTTTCTCCAGTCGGTACTCGAGTCGCCTGCGCACCGTTAGGCGGCGGAATTTAATCCAGTCTCTGAGCAGCTGATCAAGCGACCGCACACCGGGGCGACCGTTCATCCCAATCACATTGAGATTCACACGATAGGATCGCTCCAAGTCTGTCGTGGCAAAGATGTGGCTCATCATGGCGTCGAGATCAACCCGGTTAGAGCGCGGTACGATGACCAATCGCGTTGGGTGTTCGTGATCTGACTCATCGCGCAGATCTGACACCATCGGCAATTTTTTAGCCTGCATTTGAGCGGCGATCTGTTCGAGTACTTTTGATCCAGAAACCTGGAAGGGGAGCGCGTGAAGAACAACCGCGCCGTCCTCTGTACGCCACGCCGCTCGCATCCGCACGCTGCCGCGACCCGAACGGTAAATATTTCGAATCTCTTCGGCCGGCGTAATAATCTCAGCATCCGTGGGGAAATCGGGTGCTTGAATGTGTCCACACAAGGCGTCCACTGTCGCCTCTGGATGATCCAGTAAATGAA
>DGPO01000026.1:14992-19276 GCA_002390485.1 Halieaceae bacterium UBA4438
CCGTTGAGTAATAAGTTGGGGACCTGTGCGGGTAGCACAACAGGCTCGTCCATACTGCCGTCAAAATTTGGCTGCCAATCAACCGTGCCTTGACCGAGTTCGCTCAGCAATACGTCGGCGTATTTCGTTAACTTAGACTCGGTGTAACGCATCGCCGCAAACGATTTGGGGTCGTCTGCTGAACCCCAATTGCCCTGGCCGTCGATAAGCGGGTGGCGGTAGGAAAAATCCTGAGCCATCAACACCATGGCCTCGTAAGCGGCGCTGTCTCCGTGCGGGTGGAACTTACCAATCACGTCACCGACCGTTCGCGCCGACTTCTTGTACTTCGCAGATGACTTGAGCCCAAGCTCGCTCATTGCGTAAACAATTCGGCGCTGCACGGGCTTTAAGCCATCACCCACGTGGGGCAAAGCCCGGTCGAGAATGACGTACATCGAGTAATCAAGATACGCTTTCTCGGCGTAGTCTCTGAGCGATAACGTTTCAGTTGAGGGCGGGGCATTAAAGAGGTCAGACATAAAACCTTGATCACCTTTTCGAACAATTCGTTCCAATGTGGAGTGCGCAAGGCTCGCTCGTGATAGCCTTCGCACGCAGTGATTATCTTACAGCAGCGACGCAAGCATGGAACACATTAAATGGCGATGGCGCCACTTCGATACGATGTCGGCAGCGGCTTGGCACGAGGTTCTCGCGCTGCGGTCTCAGGTGTTCGTCGTGGAGCAAGAGTGCGCCTACCAAGACCCCGATCCTAAAGACCCCCTCTGCTGGCACTTAACCGGTCACCTGGGTGATGAATTGGTCGCCGTGATGCGTGTCGTACCGCCAGGCGTGAGTTACGACGAGTGTTCGATCGGACGCGTTGTCGTCCCCACCTCGCTTCGAGGGCAAAAACGAGGCGTCCAACTCATGGCGGTGGGCATAAACTTTTGCGAATCGCGATGGAATAACGGCATCCGCATTAGCGGCCAGGCGTACTTAAAAGGATTCTATGAGGCACTCGGCTTCGAGACCGTTCAGGGTCCTTATATGGAAGACGACATACCCCATTTTGAAATGTTAAAACCCGGGCCTTAAGCGGCTCGAGAAGCGCGTTTTCGCTCATGCTCCAACAGCAACTTTTTACGCAATCTGATGCTGTCAGGCGTCACCTCGACCAACTCGTCGGAGTCAATGAACTCCAGCGCCTGCTCTAAGGTGTGCAGTACCGGCGTCGTCAAAATTAACGCCTCATCGGTCCCCGATGCACGGACGTTTGTTAGCTGTTTTGCCTTGGTTGGATTAACAACAAGGTCGTTACTTCGGCTGTGCAAACCGACAATCTGCCCTTCGTAAACGTCGACATTGGCTTGAATAAAGAGACGTCCACGATCTTGCAAGGTGTAGAGGGCATACGCCAACGTTTTGCCTTTCACCATCGAAACCAGAACGCCGTTGTTGCGCTGCGCCAGTTCGGCTTTGCTCACGGGGCCATAGTGATCAAATATGTGGGTCATAATGCCGCTGCCCGATGTCAGCGTCATAAACAGTGACCGAAAGCCGATAAGGCCTCGTGCGGGTACAATAAACTCAAGCCGCACGCGGCCGCTTGTGTCTTGCACCATATTCTTCATTTCTGCTCGACGCTGTCCCAGCTCCTCCATGACACCGCCCTGGTGCTGCGTCTCACAGTCGATGACGAGTTGTTCGTAAGGCTCGCAGAGGTTTCCGTCAATTTCCTTTTGGATGACCTCAGGGCGTGAAACCCCCAGCTCGAATCCTTCACGACGCATGCTTTCAATCAAAACTGACAAGTGCAATTCACCGCGTCCCGAGACAACAAACTTGTCGGGGCTGTCGCCTTGCTCGACGCGCAAGGCGACGTTATGAATCAGCTCACGATCGAGACGTTCTTTGATGTTTCGCGAGGTGACGTACTTGCCTTCAGTCCCAGCAAAGGGTGAGTCATTAACTTGGAACGTCATGCTGACTGTCGGCTCATCAACCGACAGCGGCGGAAGATTCTCAGGCGCATCAGGGTTGCACAGTGTGTCCGAAATATTCAGCGCATCAATCCCGGTGACACAGACAATATCACCCGCTTCGGCGACATCCACTTCGACACGCTCAAGCCCGTGGTAACCCATGACCTGGAGAATTTTCCCGTTCCGCGTTGTCGCATCGCGATCAACGACCGAGACCTGGGTATTCGGTGTCAGCTTGCCGCGGGTGATTCTACCGACGCCAATCACGCCGACGTAACTGCTGTAGTCCAGTGCAGAAATTTGCATCTGAAAAGGGCCGTCAGAGTTTACCCGCGGCGACGAAACGTGATCGATGATCATTTGGAACAACGGCTCCATGTCATCTGACATTTCTGCGGGGTCGTCTCCCGCAACCCCGTTAAGGGCCGAGGCGTACATAATTGGGAAGTCCAGCTGCTCCTCAGTCGCACCCAGCGAATCAAATAGGTCGAACACTTGATCAATAACCCAATCAGGCCGCGCCCCAGGGCGATCAACCTTATTCACCACGACAATAGGGTTTAGACCGCGCTCAAACGCCTTTGACGTGACAAAGCGCGTTTGCGGCATGGGTCCATCGACCGCATCAACGATAAGTAAAACACTGTCCACCATAGAGAGCACCCGCTCAACTTCGCCACCGAAGTCAGCGTGTCCCGGGGTATCGACAATATTAATGCGGTAATCGTTCCATCGAATGGCCGTATTCTTCGCCAAGATGGTAATCCCACGCTCACGCTCCTGATCGTTAGAGTCCATCACTCGCTCCGCCCCCTGACTCTTCCGGTCAAGCGTTCCCGATTGCTGAAGAAGACAGTCCACCAAGGTGGTCTTGCCGTGGTCAACGTGCGCGATGATCGCAATGTTTCGAAGATTCTCAATCACTTCTAAGTTCTCTGTTGGGTAGGGTGGCTGGGCGCGCGGACTTTACCACAGACACGTGCGTTATCGATTCGGTAATTCTGCCGTCTTATGCGGTTAAAACGGGACCCTCACGCACCAAAAAAGTGCGACATAAAACGGTCCGCACCAAGTAAGTGCGCGCGGCTGGCGTAACGGGCTGGTGTAAATAAATAATAGTCATTTAAATCAACTACTTATACTAAAATCAACGAATTACCTATGCTGGCACGCAGTTTGCTATGATTAGACAGCAATGGTGCATCACGCGCTGATGTACGCAAACACAGACCGAGTAGATCGGGTTAAACAGTCCTTAGGAGGCTTACATGTCAGAGCGCACGCTCAATTTGATCAAAGACAATGATATTCGCTGGGTAGATCTGCGCTTTACCGACACGCGCGGTAAAGAGCAGCACGTCAGTATTCCCGCCACTCAAGTCGATGAAGACTTTTTCGAAGACGGCAAAATGTTTGACGGCTCGTCGATCGCAGGCTGGAAGGGTATTAACGAATCCGACATGATCCTCATGCCCGACGACAGCACCTCTGTGATTGACCCCTTCACAGACGATGCAACAATCATTTTGCGGTGTGACGTGGTTGAACCTTCTACCATGCAAGGCTATGAGCGCGACCCGCGCAGCGTCGCAAAGCGCGCTGAGGCTTACCTCACGTCCACAGGACTGGGCGACACCGCATTTTTTGGTCCTGAACCCGAATTCTTTGTGTTCGACGACGTAAAGTTCAAGGTCGAAATGCAGGGTGCCAGTTACGCCATTAATTCAGAAGAAGCCGCCTGGGCCTCCAATGACAGCTTTGACGAAGGCAACACAGGCCACAGACCTGGCGTCAAAGGCGGTTATTTCCCCGTCCCACCGGTCGATTCACTTCATGATATTCGCGCCGCAATGTGCACTGCGATGGAGCAGATGGGTCTCGACGTTGAAGTACACCACCACGAAGTAGGCACCGCCGGACAGTGTGAGATCGGCATTCGCTTCAACACCCTCGTTGCCAAGGCGGACGAAGTACAAATTTTGAAGTACTGCGTTCACAACGTGGCTCACGCTTACGGGAAAACAGCGACCTTCATGCCCAAGCCTTTGGTCGGTGACAACGGTTCCGGTATGCACGTTCACCAAAGCATTGCCAAAAACGGTGAGAACACGTTCGCAGGCGATGAGTATGCTGGCCTGTCAGAAGCAGCGCTTTACTATATTGGCGGAACCATTAAGCACGCGCGAGCCATCAACGCGTTTGCAAATGCATCAACCAACAGCTACAAGCGACTGGTGCCTGGATTCGAAGCACCGGTCATGCTGGCGTATTCCGCCCGCAACCGATCGGCATCGATTCGTATTCCTTATGAGCCATC
>DGPO01000026.1:19340-25011 GCA_002390485.1 Halieaceae bacterium UBA4438
GCAATGCTGATGGCAGGTCTTGACGGCATTCAAAACAAGATTCACCCAGGCGAGGCCGCGGATAAGGATCTTTATGACCTTCCCCCTGAGGAAGCAGCGGAGATTCCAACGGTTGCGTCGACACTGGAAATGGCGCTGGATGCACTTGACGCTGACCGTGAGTTCTTAACCGCCGGTGGTGTATTCACCAACGACATGATCGACGGCTACATCGAACTCAAGCGCTCAGAAGTCGAGCGTTTGAATATGACAACTCACCCCATTGAGTTCGATATGTACTACTCGGTGTGATCTCAAAAAAACGAGAGCCCGCAGCACAGCGCGGGCTTTTTTTTGGCTCTAAATTTGGCAAACGTCCAAAATCAGGGGAAAATTGCACCACCATGGTGCAAAAGGCGTAACAAGCATGATGATAAAATCAACGCGATTGAACGTGCTAGTGCCTTTGATAGGCATTATCTCCCTTGCGGGCATGCCCTCACTGTCTGCCGATATCTACAAATCGGTCGATAAAAACGGTGTTGTAACCTTTAGTGATACACCGCCTAAAGAAAAATCAGCCTCCAATGAGCGCATTGAGCTTCCGGTGCACACCAATCGCATGCCATCGATTGAGGTTCCAGAACGCCCGGTGAGCGAGAACAGTGAAGTTCCTGTAACTCTGTCAATACTGACCATCACTGCGCCGCTCGATAACGCAACTATTCCTATGGGGCCGGGCATTTTTGACGTACTGGCTGACGTACAACCGCCACTTAAAGAAGCGGAATTTGTCGAGCTGTACCTCGACAGCACGCCTGTGGGTCCCCCCCAGAAAAAACCCAATTGGACACTCACCTACGTAACGCGAGGGGCGCACAAGCTCGAGGTTCGACGCGTGTCCTCATCGGGACAGGTTTTGGATTCATCGGCACCCATAACCGTATTCGTTTTACGACCTTCAGCACGTTGAGATCGGCGTGATGACACCCAGACCCAGCTTTGATCTTGATTCGTTAACGACCTGCATTGTGCTGATCGATGAGCACGGCGTGGTCGACATGGTTAATCAAGCGGCGCAAGTCTTACTCGAAACGTCGTCCCAACGGGCCACCGGCAGTCGGTTTGAAGAGCTGGCTCGGGTTGTGGGCGACGGTGCTATTGATTGGCACCACACACTCGCTAACGTCGTACGCACGCGACTACCCGCGGTGAGTCGTGACTTAAAACTTGCGCTCAAAACGGGGCGGGACATCACTGTCGACGTCGTCATTACGCCTCTGAATTATGACCGAGACTCGCGCATACTTCTTGAAATTTCAGCACTTGACCGCGCGCGCGCCATCAGCGAGACAGAAAATCTTCGCGAAGCGCAGCAGCGACTGCAACATGTGGTGAAAGGCATGGCGCACGAGGTGAAAAACCCATTGGGCGGTATTCGAGGTGCCGCCCAGCTAATGGCCCGAAAGTTTGAAGACCGTGAGCTCGACGAATACGCCAACATTATTATTTCCGAAGTCGATCGCCTTCAAGCGCTCGTTGACCGAATGTTAGGACCCCGAGAGTCTCTGGATAAACGGTCAATTAACATTCACGAGGTCACGGAGCGCGTCCGCCAACTGATCGAGGCTGAGGCGCTTGATAGCGTCAAGGTGATTCGAGATTACGACCCCAGCCTGCCCGAATTTTTGGCAGACTCAGATCAGTTGACTCAGGCCATCCTCAACATCGTTCGGAACGCCTTAGAAGCCGCCGAGGCAGACTCTCAAATCACCATCAAAACACGTAGCAGACGTCAGTTCACACTCAACGGGCAGCGCCACAAACTCGTCTGTGCCATCGATATTATTGACGACGGACCCGGCATCCCAGACGATTTAATGACGTCAATTTTCTTGCCCATGGTGACCTCAAGACCCGAGGGCTCGGGCCTTGGCCTATCAATTGCACAACTCATACTGACCCGGCATGGGGGCGTTATTCAGGCCATTAGCCAGCCTGGTAATACCTGCTTCACCCTCTTGCTACCCATGGAGCCATAACATGACAGACACCAACGAGATTTGGGTGGTTGATGACGACAGCTCCATACGCTGGGTCATCGAAAAAGCGCTTTCAGGTGAGGAAATACCCTGCAGGACATTTGAATGTGCGGCAGATTTGCTTAGCGCGCTGGAAAGCGACTCGCCTAAAGCCATCATTAGCGACATTCGGATGCCGGGTATGGATGGGCTCGCACTACTGGCGGAGCTCAAAACAACGGCGCCCGATATTCCCGTGATTATCACCACAGCGCACTCAGACCTCGACAGTGCTGTCACGTCTTACGAGTCGGGTGCGTTCGAATATCTTCCAAAGCCGTTCGATATCGACGAAATGATCGAAGTGGCGACACGTGCGCTCGCACACACCAACAAGTCACTCAATGATACAAATTCACCCGACTCTGGCGGCAAGGAAATCATTGGTAATGCGCCGGCGATGCAAGAAGTCTTTCGCGCCATAGGGCGTCTTTCGCAGAGCTCCATTACCGTATTAATCAGCGGCCAATCTGGATCTGGCAAGGAATTAGTCGCCCGAGCATTGCATCGACACAGTCCCCGAGCAACCGCACCCTTCGTCGCGCTCAACATGGCGGCTATTCCGAAAGACCTCATGGAGTCAGAGCTGTTTGGTCATGAGAAAGGATCTTTTACCGGTGCGGCAGGAAAACGCGAAGGGCGCTTTGAGCAAGCCAGTGGTGGCACCCTGTTTTTAGATGAGATCGGTGATATGCCGCACGAGACGCAGACTCGACTGCTCAGAGTCCTTGCAGAAAGTGAGTTTTATCGCGTGGGGGGCACCACCGCCATAAAAACAGATGTCCGTGTCATTGCCGCAACACATCAAGATCTGAGACAGCTTGTCACTCACGGCAACTTCCGCGAAGACTTGTACCATCGGCTAAACGTCATTGGTATTAACGTCCCCCGCCTCGCCGATCGCAGCGAAGATATTCCCTCGTTGCTCAATCACTTTTTATCAAGGGCCGCCGCCGAGCTGGGAGTCCCGACCAAAGAAGTTTCTCCACAGGTTCGCGAGTACCTGAGTGCGCTTGATTGGCCCGGAAATGTGCGACAGCTGGAAAATACGTGTCGCTGGCTGACCGTCATGGCCGCAGGCAACACCATACTCATCAATGACCTGCCGCCAGAGCTCAACGTGAGTGCTGAAACTGAGGGCCAAGGTGGGTCGTCTTGGGAAAAACAGTTGTCGGATTGGGTCAGAGCAAAACTACTGGCAGGCGAGGACAATGTACTCAAGCACGCGATGCCGCGCATTGAAGCCATTATGATGGATGCGGCACTGGAACACACCGCAGGCAGGAAAGCGGAAGCGGCCGAGCTCTTGGGCTGGGGTAGGAATACCCTGACCCGCAAACTCAGCCAAAAATCTTAATGCGTTGCGCCATCCGCGGGAAGTTCACCGCCCGCCGCTTGTTGCTCCATCGCCTGACGGTATAGGGCGTCAAAGTTCACCGGGGCCAACATCAGTGGCGGGAAGCCGCCCTTGACCACTAAGTTATCAATCGCTTCACGCGCGTACGGGAACAAAATGTTCGGCGCCACCGTGGCCAAGATCTGTTTGAGCGACTCGGCATCAATTCCCGACGTGAAGAAAATACCCGCCTGCTGAACTTCCACCAAAAATGCACTCTTTTCTTCGATCTTTGCAGTCACCGTAATGGTCAGAACGACCTCGTGATTACCCGTCTCGTCCACTGCTGATGACTTCGTGTTCAAATCAACATTGACGTTTGGCTGCCAATTCTGACGAAAAATATCCGGCGAAGCGGGTGACTCAAAAGACACGTCTTTCGCATAAATACGTTGCATCGTGAACTGCTGTTGTACCTGCTCTTCTTCAGCTGCACCTACAGCTTGAGATTGCTCATCCGCCATGGCGGTTACTCCTCTATCCGATTTATTAAGGCGCTTCGACCCGAAGCATTGAATCTAACTGTTGCCGACGTTCGAGACTATACAGCTCGTCGCATCCGCCGACGTATTGGTCGCCTATCCATATCTGAGGGACACTTGTTGCGCCCGCCATTGCTGCCATTTCGGCGCGCAGCGAGGGGTTGCCGTCAACAGCAATCTCATCAAACTCAACGCCCTTACTGGCTAACAGGCTTTTGGCTCGAAGACAGAATGGGCACCACTGTGTGGTGTACAGGGTTACGGTTTTCATTTCTTCGTCACTGGCAAACGCTGCTCATCCCACGTCATCATACCACCCGCCATGCGCTGGGCCTGCGAAAATCCAGCGGCACGAAGTTGTTTAACCGCCGCCGACGCACTGGTACCCATGCGACACACAACAATGACCGGCTTTTCTTTATACGCTTCAAGCTCACCCATACGACCTTGCAAGTTAGCTGTGGGTATATTGACGGCTTTTGAAATGTGAGCGCCTTTGAAGTCTTTAGCGTCTCGAACATCCAAAAAGATACCGCCGTTCTTATTCGTCACATTAATCGCCTGCTGAGGGCTCAAGGCCGGGCCCGCTTTGCGTGACTCCGTAAACAGGAGAAGGTTAAGCGACAGCAAAAGCGCAAATACCAAAACCCACTGCTCGGAAATAAAAATAAGAAATTGGCTAAAAGACACGGGTTTGCTCTCTGCCCATGTTGGGCACCTAGGAAAAGGCGAGAGTATACGTGCTTCAAAGAGGGCTCTCCAGTAGCACAATCACCAGACAACAGGGTGATCTATAACAATCATCAGGCTAGACTTGTCATCTCTACCTGAGGGATTCCTATGTCATCGTCTTCTAGTCCTTTCTCGCCAACGGTACTCGTCATTTTAGACGGGTTCGGCTTCCGAGAGGAGCCAGACAACAATGCGATCTTCCACGCACACACGCCAACCTTCGACCGACTGTGGGACCAGGGAGAATCGACGCTCGTTTCGGGATCAGGCTTGGACGTCGGGCTACCCGATGGACAAATGGGAAACTCCGAGGTCGGTCACATGAGTTTAGGGTCTGGACGCATTATCTATCAAAGTATTACGCGCATTGATCAGGCCATCAAAGACGGCTCGTTTAATACCAATACGGCGTACACAGCGGCCATCGATTCGGCTGTGTCTGCTGGCGGCGCGATTCATGTAATGGGCCTCTTGTCACCCGGCGGCGTTCACAGCCACGAGGCGCATATTTTTGCGGCACTGCGACTCGCACGCGCGCGCGGAGCAACACGTATTTACTTGCACGCGTTCTTAGACGGCCGAGACATGCCGCCACGCAGTGCTGCACCCTCGCTCAAGCGCGCAGACCAGGTTTTTGAAGAGCTGGGCGTTGGCCGAGTCGCCACTCTACAAGGGCGATACTTCGCGATGGATCGAGACACACGCTGGTCACGAATGGCGCCGGCCTACCATCTGATCACGCAGGGCGAGAGTCATTATCACTGTGAATCAACGGCTGATGCTCTGGCCGCAGCCTACTCTCGGGAAGAAAACGATGAGTTCGTCAGTCCCACAAGGATCGGCAGCACTGTCGAAATGGCGGACGGGGACACGGTCCTGTTTATGAATTTTCGCGCAGATCGCGCACGGCAACTCACGCAGGCACTCACCGAGACGTCCTTTGCCGGCTTTGACAGGCAGTCCGTACCAAAGATAAGACTGGTTGCGACCACCGAATATTA
>DGPO01000018.1:0-11251 GCA_002390485.1 Halieaceae bacterium UBA4438
AGAGAAACTTGAAAGAGATCGGGTCGCTGCGTCGTTACGGCACCCACTAATAATCCGCCGTTAGAGCGACCGCTGACCGCCAGTCGCTCTTTACGCGTGTAGCCTTCGTCAATCAGGAACTCAGCGGCTGCAATGAAGTCGTCAAACACATTTTGTTTTTGGGTCTTTGTGCCGGCTATGTGCCATCGCTTTCCGTACTCGCCACCGCCTCTAATATTGGGCACGGCATAAATGCCGCCTAATTCCAGCCATGCCGCAACGGTGCTGCTAAACCGCGGACGGATACTGATATCAAACCCGCCATAGCCGTAGAGTAGGGTGGGTGTGGTGCCATTCAGCCGTGTGCCTTTGGCATAGGTAATGATCATTGGGATTCGGGTGCCGTCCTTGGAGTTAAAAAAGACCTGTTCGGTCTTAAACCGGTTGCCATCAAAGGGTGACTGGGAGGCACGATAAAGGGTTGTTTCACCGCGCTTTGGATCGAGTGCAAAAATTGCCGGCGCAATGCGGTAATTGGTGAATGTAAAATAGAGTGCCTCTTGATCTTTCTCACCGCCAAAGCCTGACGCTGTTCCTAAGTCAGGCAGTTCAATGTTACGGACCATGCGACCTTTGAGGTCGAACTGTGTGACTCGACTGATGGCATCGACCATGTACTCTGCAAAAAGAAATCCCGCGCCTGAACTGGCGTTAAGCACAAACTCCCCCTCGGGAATCACATCGATCCACTGACCGGGATCCGGCAACTGAGGGTCGACGGCGATGACGCGGCCGTTCGGCGCATCTTTGTTGGTCTCAATCAGCAGCAGATTATCGTCACTCTCCAGCAGCGAGCCGTCTGCGGACTCGTCGGCAAAGAGAACAATGAATTCGTCAGTGCCCGACGACAAGTCCTTCACGAACAATCGGTTTCCCGAGGTCGAGTTGGCCGCACTGATGACGAGATAGCGCCCGTCTGCGCCGACATCAGCACCTACGTATCGGTGTTTTTCCTCGTTGGATCCACCAAAGACGAGTTCGTCACTACTCTGGGGTGTGCCGAGCCTGTGAAAGTAAAGCTTGTGCTGATCTGTTTTAGCTGACAATTCACTGCCGTCTGGCTTGTCGTAACTGGAGTAGAAAAAACCGGTGTTACTCAGCCATTCAATACCCGAGAATTTGACGTCGACTAACGGCGGCTCAAGAATCGCCCCAGTTTCCACGTCGCGAATCACAATTGAGCGCCAATCGCTCCCGCCTTCGGACAGTTGGTAGGCGACTCGACTGCCGTCCTCAGAAAAACTGACCCCGGACATGCTGACCGTGCCATCGTCGCTGAATGTATTCGGGTCTAAAAATACCTGCTCGGGTGAATCCTCTGTCTCACGAAAGAGCACGCGCTGATTCTGCAAACCGGAGTTTCGGTAAAAATAGCGCGTCCCACCCGCAAAAAACGGAGCCGTTTCGCGTTCAAAGTTGAGTAGCCGGGCGACGGTCTTTTTGACGTCCTCCCTGAGCGAAATCGCATCAATGAAGTTGCGCGTACTCGTGTTTTGTTGGCTTATCCAGGCTGAGGTATCGTCACTTAAGTCGTCTTCAAGCCACCGATAGGGGTCCGGAACGTCGGTTCCGAAGTAGGTGTCGATGTGATCGCCTCGGCGCGTTATGGGATCAGCCTGCGCGCCAGACGATAGGTTCTGGTCGGCATGCATTGACTGTTCGGTCTGGCCGCAGCTCGCGACCAGTGCCAGCATAGAGATTAGAGCTAAATAAAGTTTCATGGCGTGTTCTTCTTAATGGACATTTTTTGACGAGTTTATTGGCAAACACAGTAACCCATCTTGAGGACCGTCGATAAGGTCTGATGCGCAGACTACTTTGCGCGAATCACAGAGTTGGACTATGGTCCTCCGCATCCTTTCAGAAATTGGTCTGTTCCGCATGTCCAGAGATTACTCAAAGTCGCCCGAATTTTTATCGACGTTAGAGCGTGGTTTGGCGGTGTTGAAATCTTTTGCGGGGCAGGCAAAGTCAATGACACTGTCTCAGGTTGCCGAACGGACAGCACTCAGTCCTGCCGTGGTTCGTCGGTGTTTACTGACGTTGGAGCACTTGGGTTACGTGTCCAAAATGGACGGTCGATTTGCACTGTCGCCCGGGGTTTTATCATTCGCAAGTTTGTTCAATGAAGCATACAACCTTGACGGTACAATAAGGCCCATCTTGCAGCGCTTGCGCGATGAAACAGGCGACAGTGCCTCGTTCACAGTGATGCAAAATGCAGACGTGCTGTATGTCTCTCACAGTTCAGCTCAGCGAGCCATCAGGTTGCAAGCAAATACGGGGACACGCTATCCAGCTCTCGTGACATCGACGGGTAGAGCTATGTTGGCTGATTTGTCCGACGAGGATCTGCATGAGTTCATTGAAAGTAATCCAGTAGAGCGTTACACGGCGAAAACGATTATTGATCCTGATGAGCTCTTTAACGAAATAAGAGAATGTGGTCGACGCGGGTATGCACTTGTTTCCGACGAACTGGACTATGGCATTACCTCTATGGCTGCGCCGGTCTCGATTTCTGGACAAGGTGTCGTCGGTGCTATTAATAGCTCCGCACAAACGCAACGTGTGGATTTTTCGGCTTTTGCGGATCAGCGATGGCCGCTACTCGACGCTGCTGCGCATGATCTGCGGCGGACACTGACGACAACGCCGGATCTGCTCGCCGTACTTAATTAAATCGCTCAGTGCACCACGCGACGAAGCCATGTTGCGACTTGATGATTAAATGTCTCAGGATGGGTCCAGTTCCAAAGGTGTCCGTCTCGTGACTCCATAAGCTGACCGCTGAGCTCTAATGCGAGACGCTCCGCATGCGCAACTCGTTGCGTCGAGTCCCCACGGGCGCGTCCGATCAACGCGGTTGTGGCGCAACGAGTCAGTGGTGTTTTTGCAGGGAGTCGGGCGTCAAGGGTGGGTGTGTCTGGCGCTGCGGTTGTGACTAGGTCCTGACCAGAATATCGGTTCACTTGTTCCTTAAGTCTTACTTTATCGTCTTCGAGCACACCTCGAGTCATGAGTTTGTGTGTTAACCAGTCGGCTTTGACGTCATCGAGTCTTCCCTGCTGCACAAGCGTTGAATAGCGACGCAAAGGGGGTTCTTGCGGATCGTCAGGATCAAACGCGTAGTCGTCAACGACCCCGCCTTGGAAGATGATTCCAGCAACACGGTTGGGCCAGTGTTGAATGAAACGTAGGCACAGTCGTGCACCCTGCGACACGCCGAGTAATACGGTGGGCAGTTCAGATGCATCGACGATGCGCTTGAGATCAATAAGCTCGTGCGTCAGGTTGGGGGTCATGAAGTTCGCACCATGACCCCGTCGATCATATCGAACAAGGCAAACGTTTTCTCGCGTGAGGCGCAGTTGTCGCTCGAACGAGTGGTGGTCAAGCGTCCAACCATGGACGCAGATGAGTCTGCAGGTGGAATGATTAGCCTCTGCGATATGCAGCGTTAGCGCGCCGTCCTCAAGCGGTAAAAGCGTCGTGTATTGTTTCATTTTGAGGACGTGATTTGCTCAACCTCGTGGGTCGCCCCATTCCATAAGGCATCTCCAATCGGTGATTCGTACTCCTCAAGCAGGTGTCCAACGAGTCCCGCACAGCGAGCGATCAAAATGACACCTCGAATCATTGAAGCCGGCATCTCAGCGTCTAGGAGCAAGACAGCGAGCGCTGTGCTCACGTTCATTACCAAAGACTTATTCAGTGATTGTGAGAGTGAACTCTCCAATACTTTGGCTGCGGCCAACACAGGACTCGTTTCCGGAACGAAGCTCAAAAGCTTTTCAACTCTCGGGTCCTTCCCAGTGTGAATCGGATGTCCAAAGCCCGGGATGGGCGCTCGGTTGGCACGACGGTTGGCGACTAAGTTATTGGCCGCAGTCGTCATATCTTCGGCGGCAACAATTATTGCGAGATCGGCAGCACATAACGATGCTGTTCCAGCATAGCGATCACCAACACCCAATAAGCCTGCGGCGACTGCGCCTTGGAGTGACTCGGGCGCACCGTGCAAGGTCAGGCGAGCGGTGACGGCAGAGGGCACAAGACCGTGCTCCATGATGGTCACTAGCGCTATATCGAGCGCGCGTCGTTGCTTAGGAGAGGGATCCTTGCCTAAGGCTTGGAGTAGAAAAGCCGCGCCAAAGTCGTAGTGACCTATGACTTCGTCCACCAGGTCTTTACCTCGGAGGTGAATATGGTCGGCGTCATAACTGCAAATTCTGCTCGTCGGTTTGTCGTTCATTAGTTTTCCTTCAGCTAGCTCTTCTTGATCTGGATTCTTTATGGTAGCGTACGCTTCACAGTTTCGTTAAACGAAATATTTTTCGATTATCGAAAATAATAAAAAGATAAACTCTAAAAGGATTACGTATGAAACTTCAACGCAGTGCACTTGCTTTGGCGGTAATTACGGCCGTCTCACCCCAGTCTGTTCTCTCCCAAGCGCTTGAGGAGGTCGTTGTTACGGCTCGGAAAACAGCGGAAACGCTTAGTGACAGTCCGATTTCAGTGCGTGCCTTCACTGATGCCGAAATTAGGGCGACAGGTGTTGCGACACCACAGGACTTTGTTGATCTGACGCCTAACGTCACCTTGGTTCAAACACAAAGCTCCGGTAATTCATTTTTGAATATCCGCGGAATTTCGTCTGCGCGAAATTCTGAGCTGGCCGCCGCGGTCCTGATCGATGGGGTGCTGTTGACGAACCCCACTCAGCTTAATCAGCAACTTTTTGATATCGAACAAATTGAAGTGCTTCGAGGCCCGCAGGGTGCTCTCTACGGGCGTAATGCGATCGGTGGTGCAATTACGATTACGACCAAGGCGCCCTCAGAAGAGACCGAGGGTCAAATCCAGTTGGGCTATGAGTCGGCTCCGGGATTTAGTGTTAAGGGTTACGTTGGCGGGCCACTCAACGCTGACGGTACGGCGACCTATCGACTGGCTGCGTCTTTCATTGATCATGACGGTTATCTCGAAAATTCCTATCTAAACGAGAATGCTGACCCGTACCGCGATCAATCGGTGCGAGGTCGCGTGAACTGGGAGGTCAACGACCGATTGAGCACAGACTTCCGCGTGAGCTTCAGCTCTTTGGATACACAGGCGTTCCACTTTGTACTGGATGACTCGGCTGACGCGGTAGACAAGCCCATCCAGAACAATAATCCGGGGAATAACGAGCGAGATTTCACGAGTGCAAGTTTCAAGTTCGATTACGACATGGACTTCGCGACCCTCACCGGCATCACTTCCTATGACGACGTATCTGAAGTCTCAAGTGGCGATAATGTCTTCTTTTTACCACCGGAGCATCCTGAAAATTATTGGAACTATGACTTTTTCTTTGGGTGTTTGCGCGGTGGTGGCGCGGTTCCGGGTTGCGACTTCCTCGCAGGCTTCCCGGGCACTCAAGATGAGTTTATTGATCTAAGCCAAAACCAGTATTTAGAAGTCGAATCGTGGAGCCAGGAGATTCGTCTGACGTCAAATGATGATGCTGGTGTTCGTTGGACCGTTGGAGCCTATGCGGTGACAACGGATCGATACATATCCACGGGCGGACAAATTGACCGCGGGCTCGGCGTATTCGACGTAGAGCGGGATTTCAGAGAATCTATCTTTACCGATGGTTACACCGACGGAGTGGTTAATGACCCCAGTCCACAGCTCGGTTTGTTGGCTGACTCACAGGACAATTTTGCGTGGGCTGTCTTTGGTCAGGTGTCGTGGGATGCCAGTGAAAATGTAGAGGTGGCCTTGTCAGCCCGTTATGACCGTGACACCCGAGAGAATACGACCCTGACAGAGGCTGAATACAACGTCCCATTCAACGCAGCGATTGTATTTGGTGACTCGCGTGAGGAGACGTGGGGAGCGTTCCAGCCTAAGGCCACGATTCGTTGGATGCCCGACGATAATTGGATTTTATACGCCGACGCAAGCCGTGGTTTCCGAAGTGGAGGTTTTAACCAGACTGGGGTTGGCACTGCAGTACCGTACCCTGGAATTGAAGATATCTTCGATGAGCAAATTGCAGACACGTTTGAAGTGGGTGCGAAAGGAGACTTGGTTGATGGCAAAGTAAGGCTCTCCGCTGCGCTGTACCAAACAACGTTGGAAGGAGCTTACTTTTTCTATTACGACGCGGGAACCAATACTCAGAACTTGGGTAGCTTGAGTGAAGTTGATTATCAGGGAGCCGAATTCGAACTTTCGGCTCTGCTGAGCGAAAACTGGTCTCTGAGTGCTGGGATAGGGCTTACGGACAGCGAAATTACCAAAGTACCTAACGACAGCTCCGGTCTATCTGAGGCGTGGTTGGGGAATCAAGCACCGCTCGTGAGTGAAGTTACTGCAAACGTGGGGCTCCAGTATCGAGCGTCGCTTGAAAATGGCTTGGATGCCTTTGCTCGGGTGGACTATCAGCGTCTGGGTAAGACGTGGTGGGAGCCGGACAACTACTCATCGCGCAGTCCAGTGAACTTGATTGATATCCGGGCCGGTGTGGAGTTGCCAGATCAATGGACTTTGACTTTGTGGGTGCGAAATGCGACCGACAAGGCATACAACACGGAATTTTCGCCGAACGCTAATCGATCGCTAAACTTTCTGTGGAAAGCACAGCCTGCTCGCTACGGGCTAGAGTTTACAAAATCATTCTGACCAATAAGAACGAGGGGACACACCGATGAATGCTTTAGCGCAAATTAAAAGTCGTCTGCACCACAACGCATACGTATGCACTGACCTTGAGGTAATGCGAGCCTTTTACGAGGAAATTATTGGTTATCGATTAGTCGCTACCTGGGCGGAAGAGGCCGATCTGTTTGGGAAAGTACGCACCTATGCACACTGTTTCTTCGATATTGGAGATGGTTCAGCTTTGGCATTTTTTCAGTTTGCGAATGCCGATGACACCGCTGAATTTGGTCCTGAGCTTCAGCCTTCGGGTTTTCGTCACCTCGCTATGAAGGTTGATCAAGGCACGCAAGATGACATCAAAGATCGACTAGACGCGGCTGGCTATTTTGAGAGCGGACAAGCGTACCCACTCAATCACGGTTACTGCTGGTCTTTGTATTGTTTTGATCCGTCGGGGCTGCTTATGGAGTGGACGGTGGATCACGCGGAGGTAGAGCAGATTAATGAGGACAAGGCTCGAACTGCTCATGCTGATTTGAAAAAGTGGTTGGGTGGTGATCACACACCAAACAACGAACAGTTCCATCGATAAGTAGAGGTAAAGAGATGAGTGTTTCTGTGGTGACTGTGTACCACTCCGGCTATGGTCATACGGCTGTGGTCGCTGAGGCTGTTAATGCAGGCGTGTCCTGTGTAGAGGGCGTAGAGGCGATTTTGCTCGACGCCTCTGAACTCAATACTCCCGATGCGCCCGGGCTGGCATTGTTGGACAATGCTGATGGTCTGATCTTTGGTGCGCCCACCTATATGGGTTCGGCCTCTGCCGTGTTCAAAGGGTTTATGGAAGCGACTTCAAGTCGCTGGATGGAACAAAAATGGGCGAATAAAGTTGCTGGCGGCTTTACCAATTCAGGTGCCATGAACGGCGACAAGCAGAACACCCTAGTGGAGTTCATGACGTTTGCGATGCAGCACTCAATGATCTGGGTAGGCCTTGGCCAAATGCCGGGGAATAACCACTCTGGCGGCAGCGAGAACGATGCTAATCGCTTGGGTGCGACAATTGGTTGCATGACCCAGGCTAACGTGGACCAAGCAGGAGATGTAGCGCCTCCGCAAAGTGATCGTGATACAGCGACCGCCTTTGGTGTTCGCATGGCTGAGTCAGTCAAACGCTGGGGGCGATAATGCGAGATCACGCGGTTTTTGATCCCGAAATTGAGACCAGGTCCACCAGCGAACAATTCGAGCTAGATCGTAAGCGCTACTTAGCCCAGATTCAGTACTTGTTCAGTCACTCTGCGTTTTACCGTGCAAAACTAACGGCGGCGGGCTTCGATACGCCCGAAAAAGTGGGAGATCTTTCTGACATCGGTGCGCTCCCCTTTACTGAAAAGGATGAGATACGTGAGACACAGGCTAATCACGGTCCTTTTGGTGCGCATTTAGCTGCAGATCCCTCTGAGCTCAGACGTGTTTTTAGTACGTCAGGTACGACAGGTATCCCTTGCTACTTGGGGCTTACCGAGAGTGATCTGAAAATGTACGCGACCAATGTGGCGCGCGGGTATACCGCCGGCGGCTTTAAGCGGGGTCAGCGGCTTGTTGTGGGCTTTAACGCAGGCCCCTTTGTGGCGGGAGCGGTTTATTCCGGTTTCGATAAGATTGGTGCATCGGTTATCCCCGTTGGGACGGGGAACACCGAACGAATGGTGACCGCGATTCAGAAGCTGAGGGCGACTGGAATCAGTTGTACACCTTCCTATGGCTTGTACCTGATTGATTGGTGTCGCGACCGGAAAATCGATACGCGCACACTGGGTCTCGAGAACATGATTACCGCAGGTGAGCCCGGCGGTGGCGACCCCTTAATTCGCGCAACGCTCACGGATGCATTTGGCTGTACGGTTCGCGAGTCAATGGGGATTGGTGATATCTCATTGTCGGTTTGGGCGGAGGATGCGGCTGAGCAAGGCATGCATTTTATGGCTCGTGATGCTGTTCACGTGGAGCTTATAGACCCATCAACCGGAGTAACCAAGGCCTGGGAAGATGGCGCGTCAGGCGAGTTGGTATACACCGCCCTTAATCGGGAGGCGATGCCACTGCTCCGTTTCCGAAGTCGCGATCATGTTCAGGTGACCATGGGTGAGACGGGCACCGGGCGAACGGGCCCGCGTATTCGCTGTGTGGGGCGGACGGACGACATGCTCATTGTTCGCGGAGTGAATCTTTTTCCAACCGCGATTCGAAGCGTATTGGACCAGTTCAACGGGGCGGTGTCAGGCCTGTTTTTGGTGCAGCCGAGTCAGCATGGGGTCAAACAAGAGCCTCCCCTGCCTGTGGCGGTCGAAGTGGCTCCAGGCGCTACTCCCGATAACCCTGATTTGCAGGCACGAATCAGGCACGCCATCAAAGAGCGCTTACTGGTTACCGCCGAGGTTCAACTTGTTGGGAATAATACGCTGCCCCGAGAAACCTATAAATCGAAGCTTGTCGACTACTCGAAGGCAAGTTGACACAACGTTTAAGGCGGTCACATGACGCTACATAACGGAGTAATTTATGCGCAATATGCCTTTATTTCCGACGTCCTTGGTCGGTAGTTACGCGCAGCCGGATTGGCTTATCGATAAGTCAAAGCTCGCTGGACGATTTCCTCCTCGGACTCGAGCGCAAGAACTGTGGCGGGTGCCGGATGCTTATTTGGCCGAGGCTAAGCGCGATGCAGTGATGCTTGCCGTTAGGGATCAGCTCGATGCGGGTCTCGATATCATCACTGATGGTGAGGCCGGGCGCGAGAGCTACTCCAACCACTTTGCTACTGGGCTTGACGGTATTGATATACACAATCCTGGGACGGCGCTTGATCGGAGTGGAGAGCCGGTTCCGGTGCCTCGCATTACCGGCCACATTCAGCGCCGGTGGTCGATCAGCACCGAAGAGGTCCGCCAACTCAGACAGCTTACGGATAATCCCATTAAATTTACCGTACCTGGGCCGTTTACCATGGTCCAGCAGGCGCAAAACGACTACTACGCCGATATTAGTGATGCAGCTGCAGCGTATGCGCTTGCCGTAAGGGCCGAGATGGCCGATCTTTTCGATGCAGGTGTGGACATTGTTCAGCTCGATGAGCCCTACATGCAGGCGAGACCCGAGGAGGCAGAGCGTTACGGTGTGGCTGCATTAAATACTGCACTAGAGGGCGCGACCGGTGTGACCTGCGTTCATATTTGCTTTGGCTATGCGGCTCTGATTCACGATCGACCTGCGAACGGTTACTCATTTTTACCGCAGCTCAAAGATGCCTGCTGTAACCAGATTTCTATTGAAACTGCTCAGTCAAATCTCGACTGCAGCGTGCTGCAATCAATACCGGATCAAACAATACTGTTGGGAGTGCTCGACTTATCGACCCATGAAGTTGAAACGCCTCAGATGGTCGTGGAGCGTGTTGAGCGAGCACTGCCCTACATTAATAAAGAGCGGGTGGTTCTAGCACCCGACTGCGGATTGAAGTACTTGCCCAGAGACGTGTCGAGACGCAAGCTAGATGCAATGGTTGCGGGGGCAAGCCTCTTGAGAGCCCGCCACAGTTGATCTGTCCTCGGGCTTTAGGGATAACGGCCCGATACGGTGTGGGCAACGGTTTCGGTGATTACTTGGTTGTAGAGGCACCTCTGAGTGGCCTCACTCACGATCATAATCCCCATGCCATGCAGTACCGTGGTTTTGGTGACAGTCATCGGGTCGAGCCTGTAAAACTCGCGCACTTCGCCGTTGTGCCACAGCCAAAGCATGACTAATTCTTCTTTGCTCTCGTTTTTCCAGGTCGTCGTTATCGCCTCTCGCGTCCACTGATTTGATTTCAAGAGGGGGCAGGGAGCGCTGTTGAGTATTTTCTGGCTCAGCACGTAGGCAGGGAAGTGGCTTGTGTTTTCTTTCGCGACGGTTTTCATAGTGGGCCTTGAGCCTGACGGTCTTTTGACCCTGACTTCTGATGGGGACTCACACGCTAGCCAGTTTTACTGGCGAGAATAAGGCTTATGTCCAACGTTTCGCCAGGAATTTTGTCAATTTGCTCAACCGACAAATTCTCGCCCACCAGCCAACCCATGATCGACTTCATATCCACACTCACCGGTAGCGTTGTGGTCGACTTCACCTCGTGCGGTGTAAAAGCCACGACCAATAGACGACCGCCCTTTTTCAAGACCCGCGTGGCCTCCTGAAACAAGACTTTCGGGTTGTCAGCAAAGTAGAGTACTTGGTCGACCGTCACCGTATCGAAACTGTTCGCCGCGAAGCGCATCTGATACATGTCTTCCTGCCTCACAGAAAGGTGAGTCAGACCGGCTTTTTCTATGGTGTCTCGCGCAACCACTACCATCTTTTTGGACAGATCCACACCGAATCCGCTCTCGGCCAGGGGGCCCACCAGTCGAAGCATACGCCCCGTCCCGGTGGCAATGTCTAACAGATGCCCGACCTCATGGCCGGTGAGTAGTGTATTGAGGTGATCACTAAAGGTTGCTTCATCACCGTGATATTG
>DGPO01000018.1:11344-11647 GCA_002390485.1 Halieaceae bacterium UBA4438
TATCTTGCTCGTCAAGACTGTTGAGTAGGGTTGTGAGTATGGTTTTCTGCGGCTCTTGTCGGTTGCCTCTGTAAAAAATGAAGTGCTGCTCTCGAAAGCTTTCCAATAGCCCTGCATCTTGCAAGATCTTTAAGTGGCGCGAGGTCCGTGGTTGACTGTGTCCTGTAATACGCACGAGATCAGAAACTGTGAGTTCACCTTGACTGCACAACGAAAGGAGCCTGAGCCGACTGGGATCAGCGACGGCTTTGAGGCACTGGGATAGGGTTTCTACGTTCATGGATATAAAGATATCTTTATGCG
>DGPO01000018.1:11749-25409 GCA_002390485.1 Halieaceae bacterium UBA4438
AAACTTCACTTTGCACCGCAGTCAAGAGCTGGGCGTATCTTGTGGCTTCTCGAGGAGTTGGCGCTGCCCTATGAGCTTAATGCCATGGCGTTTCATCCGAAAGATTTGAAGTCGGATGAACATCGCAATCGTCATCCACTCGGTCGTATACCGGTGTTGGACGACGGTGACGTGTCGATCTACGAGTCGGGCGCAATCGTTGAGTATGTACTCGCTCGACATAAAGAGGGGGGTCTTAAGCCGTCCGTAGAGAGCCCGATGTTTCCTGAATACCTGCAGTGGTTTCACTACTGCGAAGGCATGGTGATGCCGCCGATGAACACGATCGTCGTGCACACTTTGTTGCTTCCGGAGGATCGACGCGACCCCGTTGTGTTGGGGCAAGCTCAGCGACTACTGAATAAAGCGCTGCAGCCGGTCAACGAAGCGCTGGAGGGGCGAGACTACCTCATTGGCGATTTTTCGGCGGCCGATATCATGCTGGGACACGCCTGTTTCATGAGCAACCGCATGGGCTGTGTGTCAGACGACATGCCGCACCTCAAGGCCTATGTGCAGCGAATTACCGAGCGTCCAGCATTCCAGACCGCGATTACTGCGTCATAAGTGCAGCGACGCGCGTTGCCGCGAAGAATTTTACTGATTTTTAAACGAACCAAACGAACGGGTGGGAAAGGCGATTGTGTTTAGTAGAGCGATAATAGGTATTGGGTTAAGTGCAACGCTCGTCGCGTGTGGCGGCGGTGGTGGCGGAAGTTCCAGTCCGGCGAGCCCAATCGCGAGCGGCGGTTCTGGATCGGGTGGTGGGTCCTCCACTGATGCCTGTGGGGTTGCGGCACAAATTGAGTTCGTGGAAACGGTCGCAACGAGTTACTACTACTGGTACGACGAGCTCGCAGACGTAACTGCGAGCGACTATTCAAGCGCCTCTGACTATTTGGCCGCGATTATGCGACCCGTTTGGTGTGACGCGGTAGATGCACCGGGTAATTGCCAGAGTACAGGGCGCGATCCTGGCTTCTCGTACATGACCACCATTGAAGAGGATACACAGCGTTTCACGTCAGGCGCGTTCTACGGTTACGGTGTGCGGTACCGCATTATTGACAACAATTTCTATTTTGCAGATTCCTACGAAGGGGGTCCGGCTTATAACGCGGGAGTTCGCCGCGGTCAGCGCTTACTGGCGGTCGATCGCGGACAAGGATTTGAGACTTGGGAAGCGCTGGTGGCGCGCAGTGCCGAGCTTCCAGAGGCGGTTTTTGGCCCTCGTGGGGAGCTTCAGACGACGACGTTCCGTGTTGAGTATGACGGGGTTGTCAGTGAATTCTCAGTTACTACAGCAGAGACCTCAACACCCCCGATTGCCGGAGAGCCGCAACTGATTGCTCGTGCGGGCGGCGCTCCCGTGGGCTACCTCAATTTTAGAACGTTTATCGATGCGGCCGAACAACCCCTGCGCGACGCCGCAGAGACGTTCGCTAATGCAGGCGTCACCGACTTGGTCATCGACCTGCGTTACAACGGTGGAGGACTGGTCCGGGTTGCCGAAACCCTGCTGAATTTGTTGGCGGGGGACACCGCGAACGGTGAGTTGAGCTACATTATAAATCTCAATGACAAACACCAAAATGAAAACAGTACGGCGGATTTCCGATCGCTCAATGAAACCTTCTCGCCGCTTCGTATTGCCTTTATTACGACAGGTGGCTCAGCCTCTGCCAGTGAACTCATCATCAATGGACTTGACCCCCATATTGAGGTCGTCTTGGTGGGCTCAGAGACTTCGGGTAAGGCGGTGGGGCAAAGCGCATTTGATCTGGACGCTGACGCCTGCGAGACCCGCTTTCGTCTTATCGCCTTCGAAATTCAAAACGGTGAAGGTCAAGGCGGTTACTATACCGGGCTTGCAAGCACCGGTCGGTTTACGCTTTACGATGCAATAGACGACGCAACTCGACCGTTTGGCGACGTTCAAGAGGCCTCGCTACAAACCGCATTGGCGTGGTTGAACGGGACCCTTGAGAAAGGCCCCAGTCAGCAGGCAAAGCGTCCGACACCGCCGCTGGGCGTGGCTGGTTTTGAGGCATCCTGGGGAGCAACAGAGCAACCCCCGCTGAATCCAGATGGGAGCGTTCGCGCGTTCTAGTCCGCGTCTTGAGTGATGGGTTAGGCATTTGCGGTATTCACGGCGTCTAAAAGTCGGTGTAGCCTCAACGATCGATTTTTTTTAATGTTTTGGGTGATGTGAATGAGTGATGCGGGAAAGGTTTTTCAAGAGATTGTTAACGAGCGCAGGTCTATTCGGGCCTTCAAACAGGACCCCGTTAGCCGCGAAACCATAGCCAGCGTGTTTGGGCCGGCGCTTCGAGCCCCCAGTAACTGCAATACCCAACCTTGGTTCGTTCACATTGTCACGGGTGCGAAACTTGAGGCCTTAAGAGAGGCATTACCTGCCGCCTTCGCCTCAGGCGATGTGGCGCCTGACTTTCCCTATGACGGTGTTTACGAGGGCGTTTACAAAGACCGTCAATATGGTGCGGCAAAAGCACTTTATGACGCCTTGGCCATTCCTCGTGAGGAAAAAGCAAAGCGTCAGGAATGGTTTTTAGGAAACTTTCGATTCTTTGAGGCACCCGCAGTCGCGTTTTTTATGCTCCCAGAAGGCTTCGGTCTGCGCGAAGCCTGCGATTTAGGCATGTTTACTCAAACGGTCATGTTGGGTCTGACTGCACAGGGACTGGGCTCGTGTCCGCAAACTGCCCTGGGATTCATGGCGAAACAAATTCGCCAAGTGATCGAGGTTCCCGACGAGCACCGGCTCATGTTCGGCATGTCTTTTGGCTATCCGCTCGACACACCCATTAACGACGTCGTCACGGACCGGACAGATCTGGAATCAGCGATTACGTTTCACAGCGAGTAACCGCTATTGAGGCGGGCGTGGTATGAAGCCCGACACCTCCAGCTGAAATCCAGAGATGGCATTAAACTTAATGGGAGCCGACATGACGTTCATGTTGGTGACTCCCAGATGCCTCAAAATTTGCGCCCCGGTACCGATGACTCTGTAGTTTCTGGGTGGCGCCTCGACTTCCGCTTGGCCCGCAAGCTCAGCAATATTGCGCATAATGGCTTCCGGAGATTCCCAACCCCCCAGCATGACGACCAGTCCCCGACCCTGCTCGGCGATAAACGCCATGGCCGATTCGTATGACCAGCCCTGAGAGCCCTGAGGCAATTTTGTGCCTAAAACATCACGTAGGGTGTTAATGGGTTGAATTCGCACCGGTAAATCGGGTCCCGTGAGGTCACCCTGGTGGAGCGCGTATTGAATTTGACCGTCGACTAAATCTTCAAATGTGGTCAGTGTGAATTTGCCCCACTGCGTATCAATTGGAAATTCGCCCGTACACCTGACGGATTGCTCGTGCAGTGCACGATACTCGATAAGATCTGCAATGGTTCCGATGCGTAGATTGTGCTTTTTTGCAAAGACCTCAAGCTCAGGCCTGCGCGCCATGGTGCCGTCCTCGTTCATGATCTCAACGATTACAGCCGCTGGCTCGCAGCCCGCCATTCGTGCGAGATCCACACCGGCCTCAGTATGTCCTGCTCGCTGAAGTACGCCACCTGGCTTGGCGACTAAGGGAAAAATATGCCCCGGTTGTGCGATGTCTGCCGCTTTCGCATCCGACCTTACAGCCTCCAAAATCGTATGCGCACGCTGCCTGGCGCTCACGCCAGGGCCTACCGCATGAGTCGCATCGATCGACACAGTAAAGTTCGTTTCGTGCTGTGAGCGATTGTCGCGAACCATCAGTGGAATACGCAGCTGACGCGCACGCTCCGCCGTAATCGGCATACAGATCAGTCCGCAGGCTTCACTGGCAAAGAAATTAATAATCTCCGGAGTGACTTTTTCGGCAGCAATAACAAGGTCGCCCTCATTCTCTCTGTCTTCGTCATCCATGAGGATGACCATTTTACCTTCACGGATGTCGTCCAAAATATCGGGGACGGTGTCGAGCGCCATGTTATTTCTCCTGGCTTAGCACATCTCAATTGCAACAGCAGTTGCCTCTCCACCCCCGATACAAAGTGCAGCAATACCGCGCGCTTTGCCGTAGTGATGAAGTGCATGCATAAGGGTGACGATGATTCTGGATCCTGTTGAGCCAATAGGGTGGCCTTGGGCACAAGCGCCGCCATGAACATTCACTTTTTCATGATCCAGTCCATGCGTTTTCGTCGCGAGCATGGTGACCATAGCAAATGCTTCATTAATCTCCCAGAGATCTACGTCATCGGTAGACCAACCGGTTTTATTCAACAGCGACGAGATGGCATCGACAGGGGCTAACGTGAACTCTTCGGGAGCACGACTCGATCGCGCATGCGCAATAATTCGGGCCATGGGCTTCAAGCCGAATTCTTGAACAGCAGACTCACTCGCCAGAACCAGTGCACTGGCACCGTCAGAAATCGAACTTGCGTTGGCTGCGGTGATGGTGCCGTCTTTTGTAAACGCTGCGCGAAGACTTGGGATTTTGTCGATGCGCCCTTTATGCGGTTGCTCATCATCGACAACGCTAATGGTTTCTCGACGCGTTTTGACATCAACGGTCGCCGTCTCGGCTTTCAGAAGACCTTGCTCAATCGCCATCTGGGCTCGGCTGAGGCTTTGAATGGCGAACGCATCCATCGCTTCACGGGTAATCCCGTGATCATCCGCGGTCTTCTGTGCAAACGTTCCCATGGCAGCGCCTGTGTAGGCGTCTTCAAGACCGTCTATGAACATATGATCGTAAATGCTGGTATGACCAAGGCGTTGACCGGCACGCCCTGTGGGCATGAGGTGCGGCGCATTAGACATGCTTTCGAGCCCACCGGTGACTGCAACCCTGTTGGTGCCGGCACGAATGCTGTCGATTCCGAAAATAGTGGCTTGCATGCCGCTTCCGCAGGCTTTGTTGACAGTCACTGCGCCGACGTCGTCTGGAAGTCCGGCATTGCGCGCCGCTTGCCGGGCAGGACACTGCTTTAGTCCGGCGGGAAGCACACAACCCATAAAGACCTCGTCGACCGATGCAGCGCTGATGCTTGCGCGTTCTACGGCGGCCCGAATGGCCGTGCTGCCGAGCTCGGTCGCAGGAACCGTCGCCAAGTCACCCATGAGTCCGCCCATAGGCGTTCTGGCACCGCTTACAATGTAAATCGCCTCTGACATGGCCTTCCTCGTTGTTCTCAAAACGTTGTGGGGGGTGGATTAAGCCACAGCCAAAGTGGGGTCACAATGCGGAGTCGCACTCAAATCGTTGAAAAGACTTTGCCTCGTACAGCTTTACGATATTCCGACGGACTTAAGCGGTTTGATTTTTTAAACTGGCGTGCGAAGTGCGCAGAGTCGCTGACACCCACTTCAGCGGCGATTTCCGTGATCGATAGATTGGTGGTTCTTAGCAGCGATTCGGCCTCGGACAGTCTTAGATTCAGTAGGTACTGCCAGGGTGATGTGCCCACGGCGCGTTGAAAACGACGTGTCAGCGTCCGCTCTGACAACTGAAACTGTTGAGCGATACTGGACAGAGACAGTGGGCTGGCAAGCTTTTCCTGCATGAACAACTGCAGATCCAAGACCACTTCATCGCGGTGTTCTTGGAGTATGTGAGAGCCTAAAAGGGTTGACTTGAAGCGCCGACGGATCTCTGGCGAAAATTGATTCTCTACGTGTCGTGCGACTTCAGCGTTGTAAAATTTTCCCATGAGGTAAACCAGTAGGTCACTGATTGAGTTAACGCTGCCCGCGCAGTAGAGGTTGTCTGACTGGACAATGAGTTGGTCACGCCGCAGGTCGACCTTGGGGTAACGCGTCGCAAATTCGTTGAACCAAAACCAGTGAGTTGTCGCAGGCCTATTGTTGAGCAAACCCGTTTCGGCGAGAAGAAAACTACCGGTCCCTACAGCCGCGACAGCGGCTCCCTGCTGAATGGTTTTCTTTATAAATGGGACCAAAGAAGGGTGTCGGGTGAGGACCCGTCGAGGGTCTCGCCAGACCGCTGCAATAACCAGTAGATCCAGCTGCCCGGCATCATCGATGCTTTGGGTGTTAATGGTTAAGCCACCGCTGGTCGTCACTGGGCCACCGTCTGGGGACAGCAGTTGCACGGCACCTCGTGATCCGAGACTGTGCCCTGTGACTTGCGCGGCTGCCATGGCGAGTTCCATCGGCAGCGTGACGGAGCTTGCGAGTGCGAAGTCGTGAATCAGCGCCGCAATTTTCGGGATGCGAATTTTTTCCGTCTGTTTTTTCATGATATGCGTCTTAAAAACACAAATGCTAGCGCGCCTTGAATCTACAATCCAGAGACATCTGTAATGCTGACGGTAGAAAAACATGGCGAAGTTGCCTGTGATTGTTGCTTCTGGTGGTGTGAATACGGCGGGGAGAACATCCCATCGACACGCCCATAATCGATTGGTGTTTGACGCGCTTGGGCGCTCGGAACAGCAAAAAACATTGGCTGCACTCTCGAGCATGATGGACGCTTCAGAGGGCGATGACATTCTTGCTGGGACGTTAGTGCGCAAGATTACTCGCGACTATTTTGACCCGGCGGCCGTCCCCACGAACCTTCGGTTTCTCGTCGATGACGTTCACGGGGTCGTTAATCTAAGCCCAGACGGCTTTGCGACATCACGCTCGAGCGATAGCCTTCGTGGGCTGTCTTCAGGCGAAACTATTTTCGTGGCCTCAGAGCGGCCCTTTGAGGTGAGTGTTGCGGGTCAGTTGCCCGCAGGCTTTGACCCCGCCGCACTTTACACATCTCGGAATCATCCGCGTGGTCTGCAAATGTCTATTTTTGCCATGTCCGATGCGCTTGCCGATTTAGGGATTGATTGGGACCAGCTCACTGCAAACCTGGCACCTGATGCGGTCAGCGTTTATGTGTCGAGTTCCATGGGGCAGCTCGACGACGCAGCAACCGGTGGGATGCTGACGGCATCGCTTCGTGGGGAACGCGTGACGTCGAAGCATTGCCCGTTGGGTTTTGCAGAAATGCCGGGTGATTTCCTGAACGCCTACGTGTTGAAGTCGCTAGGTCATACTGGGCCAGCGCTTGGGGCCTGTGCGACGTTTTTATACAACTTACAACGGGGTGTTGAAGATATTCGCTCGGGCCGCGCTCGAGTCGCGGTCGTCGGAGCCGCTGAGGCGCCTATTCTGCCATCACTGATGGACGGCTACGTGGCAATGGGGGCTTTGGCGACTGACAAAGGACTGCGAGCGCTGCAGGGGCTCAATGATGACGCGGCAATACATCATGGGTCAGCTTGCCGTCCGTTTGGAGTGAACTGTGGTTTTGTTATTGCCGAATCAGCTCAAATTTTGGTGCTCATGGATGACGACCTCGCACTGGAGCAGGGCGCGCCAGTTTTAGGTGCTGTCCCTTTTGTATCGGTACATGCGGACGGTCCGAAGAAGTCCATTCCTGGACCAGGTCCGGGCAACTACCTGACCATGGCCCGCGCTGCACAGGCGGCTCGCGACATTGTCGGAGAGAAATCGTTTCGGTCAGAAGGGCTGGTGATGGCTCACGGGACGGGTACCCCTCAGAACAGAACGACAGAGTCGGCGATAATGAGTACCGTCGCTCAGGCATTAGGTATTGATGACTGGCGTGTGGCGGCGGTTAAAGGCCACACGGGGCATTCGTTGGGCGCGGCCGCGGGTGATCAGCTGTCTGCCCTGTTGGGTATCTGGGAGTCTCAGTGGATTCCGGGTATCGGAACCATTCCCAGTCTTGCACCCGATGTACATACGGACCGATTGAGCTTTTTACTGGACAACACGCCTACGGATCGCTGTACTTACTCGCTGGTGAACAGTAAGGGCTTTGGGGGGAACAATGCGACTGCGACAGTGCTGAGTCCCGATTCGTCTCACGCTGTTCTCAAAGGTTTACATGGCGCCCGCGCGATCGAGGCTTGGCGCGAACGTCATGAGCGTACCCAGAAAGAACGCATGGATATTGAGTCGGCGCGGTTAGCAGGGGACTGGCAACCGTTGTATCGTTTCAACGACGGTGTACTCGATGACGACGATATAAAGGCAGTGGAGGGGATGTTGACGCTGGGTGATGTCAGTATTGATACGCAGACGAGACTGATGCCGGATAAATGGCAGCTCGATACTTAATAATTTTAGGATAGGTCACTTTAAATGATGAGCACCGATGTGAATTCTCTCCTTGAGCTGCTGACCGACCGCGTTTCTCACAGCGCGTTGGGCCTTCCTGGTCCTACGCCGGATCAAATTACCGACATTGTTCGTGCAGGCATGCGAGCGCCTGATCATGGACTGCTGCGACCCTGGCATTTTGTTGTCATTGAGGGTGATCGGCGGGAACAGCTGGGGACTGTGCTTCAGAACAGTTTACGACTTCGTGGCGTCACCGATGAGTCTCAATTGGCGAAAGCACTGAAGGCGCCACAGCGTGCACCCACAATTATTGCGGTCATGCTGCAGTTCAAGAACCACCCCAAGGTCGAGCGTAATGAACAAATTGGGTCTGCGGCTGCAGCGGCCTATGCCATGTCGCTGGCCTCAAACGCGTTGGGTTTCGGCTCGATGTGGCGAACGGGCGTGTACGCCACTGATCCGAGTGTGGTCGCGGCACTCGGCGGCGGTGTGCAAGATGAAGTTATTGGCTTTTTGTATCTCGGAACGAGAGAAGGGCCATCAAAAAAGCTTCCGGTGCTTGACCCGGCTGAGTTCATGACGCATTTTTAGCGCTCTTTGGGGAGTGTTCTAATGCGGTTGCTACGGTCGGTCTGGTGTCAGTTTGTTTTGATTGGCATGGTTCTGTTTGTCGCAGATCGCGCACTGTTTCCTGAGCCAAAACCGATCATTGGGCCCCCTAATGCTGAGCGTGTTGCGCTGCAAGTGCAGGCGTTGACCCAACTTCAAGGGAAGCCGCTCTCCACGGCGCAGCAACAGATGATCAAAGAGCGAGAACTCAGGGATGAGCTTCTTTTTACGGAGGCTTTGCACCGTGGATTCATAGAAGACGATCTGGTTGTTCAGCGCCGTCTTATTCGCAACATGCGGTTTATGGATCCGGAGCAAGACGCTGAGGACTCGCAGTTACTCACGCAGGCACTAGAGCTGCGCCTGCATCTTGCTGATGAGGTTATTCGCCGACGAACGGTGCAGGTCATGGAGACCTTGATCGTCGCGAGTCGCGGCGAGCCATCGATTTCAGAGGCGACGTTAAGGGCGGCATATCAGTCGCAGCTTGACCTTTTCGAGGAGCCAATACGATACAGTTTCAGTCACGTTTTTCTTCGCAACGAGGCAAGTCAGACACGTGTTGAGCAGCTTGTCACCGCACTCAGCGAGGGCGCAAGTCTGGCTGACGCGCGCGCGTTGGGTGATGTCTTTTTAGCGGGTTATACCTTTAAAGACCGGAGTCTCGCGGAGATTTCACGGCAATTTGGCGATGGCTTTACGCAGCGTTTTTCTGTCAAGGCCGAACGTTTGGGCCAGTGGGTGGGGCCGCTTCAATCGATTTTCGGAAATCACTGGGTGTGGGTAGAAGACATCGCTGAAAGTCGTGTCAAACGGTTTGACGAGGTCGCTCAGGACGTGGCGAGAGACATCCGGCGAGATCGAGACAGCGAAACTATAGAAAATTGGGTGAATGCGACGCTTGCGGGTTACGAGGTGCTGCTGTGAGAAGATGTTTGAGTGTTCTACTGCTGCTTGTAACGCCACTGATTGCCGAGGCACATCGCTTTGCGCCATCAGCGCTCGATGTACGCGCTCTGTCTAACGGCGAAATTTCTGTTGTTTGGAAAACGCCGGTTCAAGCAACATCAAACGTACCGATGTTACCTGTAGCTCCCGCGGGTTGTGACGTAATTTCTGAAACGCCTTGGTTTCCGGAGGGGACCGGGAAGGTCCTTCGACAACAGTGGTCGTGCGGTGATGCAACACTTGAAGGTCTAGTGCTGAGCGTTTCGGGGCTGGCTGCTAATCAGTCTTCGGCGGTCGTGTCGGTGAGGCCTCAGCCCGACGTGTTTTTTCAAGAAGTCCTCACTGTCCAAAATCCAGAGTTTCTGGTGCCGGCTCAGCGCTCTGCCCTGTCGACGGCGCTGCATTACTTGTGGCTTGGTGCTGAACACATTGCGGTGGGTACCGACCACCTGTTTTTTGTCGCGGGTCTTTTGTTACTGGTCGGATGGGGAAGACGCTTGTTTTACACTGTCACCGCATTCACCGTGGGTCACAGTGTGACCTTGGCGCTCGTGTCGCTGGGCATTGTGGCTAATCCCGAGTCGTTAATTGAGTGGCTCATTGCCGTCTCCATTTGGGTGCTCGCCGTAGAGCTATCACGGCCTGGGCGAGAGAGCAGGCTTTGGCAACGGCCCTGGTACCTCGCAGGCGGATTCGGTCTACTTCACGGCATGGGCTTCGCTGGGGCTCTGGCGGAGACTGGACTACCGCAACTGTACCTGCCGACCGCATTGCTGTTTTTCAATCTGGGAATTGAGGCGGGCCAGCTTACGTTCATTGCACTTCTGACCGGCGTTGGACTGGTCGTGACCCGCTTCAGCCGGGCGACGTGGCTGTCACGGGCGCCGGTTTACGTTCTTGGCGCCGTTTCGACGTTTTGGGTGCTCGACCGAACCAGCGCTTTGTTTGGATAATCCGCTCAGTCAGGGTTTCCAGGCCATTTCGACATAGGGACTAAAGGGTGAAGCGCAATAGCAACGCCTTCTTCGATGTGGCTTTCATTACCCAAAATTTCGCGACGACGAATAAATCCTGAACCGCTGCGAACGTCAACAGCCTCATTAAGGGCAATGCCGCCTTCTCCACTGAACAAAAGCTTCAGGTCGGCATTAAAGACAGAGACACGAACTGTGGTCGCTGCGACAGGTACGCCCCAATTGAAGTTGACCGACACGCCATCGCCGGCGCCTTGTGTCGGGGGTTTTCGGCTCACGCCATCCCAACGTGCGACGCGGTTTACACCCTGTGTAAAGTACACGTCTTTTTCCAGGAGATCGGTGAAGACAAGTGCGTCTATCTGCGCGCTTTCCATAATCTGGTCACGCACAGTTTGGACAATGCGAGAAAATGTTTTCCCGTTGACACGCCCTGTCGTGGGGTCGACTGGATTACCGTACATCGATACGGCGTTTCGCCATCGCTGTGAAAACTCTCTTGAAGAAACGACTTCCCAGCCGTGACGTGCAAGCGCCGCGGCGACGACAACATCGACCGACTTTTCTTTTTTCTGCATGTACTTTCGTGAGGGTGACCCTAAGTTGATGTCTGCGATCACGACGCGTTTTATCTGGGCCGTGGCCAAGGCCTCCTGGTCGATCGAATTAGTCGGCGTGGTCGAGTTGTAACCGCCACCAGAAATAGGCCCCGATGCGCAGCCGTTAAGCAGTGCAAGACCGGTCAGCACAGCGGTAAAATAAATGCTCAAAGCACGTTTATTAGTAGTGGACACAGTATCCCTCATAGCGACGACAAAGAAGTAAGCTGGCGTGATCGTAACAAAGGAGAACCACGAGTGGCAGACCATTTAAACGTTAGATCGACGGGGCAAGGCGATCGCGCGGTCGTGTTACTGCACGGTTTGTTTGGTTCGGGCAATAACTTAGGCCAGTTAGCACGAGGCCTTAGCCATGACTTTCGTGTCTTTAGTGTCGACTTGCCCGATCACGGCCGTTCGAGTTGGCTTGAAAGGCCCTCTGTTGCGCAGTATGCCGAGCGAGTCGCCCAGTGGATGGACGCTGAGAAGCTGACTGAGGTCTTGCTGGTGGGCCATTCGCTGGGGGGTAAAGTCGCCATGCATATGGCACTCATGCGCTCAGACCTGGTTCATAAGCTCATCGTGTTGGATATCGCGCCAAAGGCGTATGAACGTCGTCACGACCCCATTTTTTTAGCCCTACGGTCAGTAGAGGACGGCCGTGTGGGCACACGGCGCGAAGCACGGGAGCTTCTGCTGCGTCACCTGGACGAGTCTCAGGTGGCCGACTTTCTCCTGGCAAGTGCCGTGCTTTCAGATGAGGGGTTTCTTCGTTGGCGCTTTAACCTTGCGGGCCTCGAGGCGGGCTACGTTTCTATTCTAGCGGCGGTTGGCGTGGGGCAGAGTGAAGCGTTGTGCTTCGATGGCCCCGTGCTCTTCATACGCGGTGCGCATTCCGACTATGTTCCCACCGACGCAAAGACAGCTTTCACACCGCTTTTTAAGCGCCTTCAGATGGTTACCGTAAAGAATGCGGGGCACTGGCTGCACCAAGAGCAACCGGAAACAGTGCTTACGATTGTCCGTCGCTTTTTCGCACCATGAACGTGCGTCTTTTGCGATCAAAAGTGTCCACAGAACCTGTGGATAATTTGGTGGGTAATTTGTTCGTTGGCGCCAGAAACCCTTTGTCTATTGGGTCGTTCTCAGATTGGTTAAAAATTAACCACTATCTATTTTTACAATAAAATCAATAAGTTATGAGTCATTTGTAAAGCGATTTGAAGGGACTGACGACTAAGTAGGGTTAAACGAGGAGCCGATAGCCCGATGTGAATAAGATATTTTCATGAGTCAATAGGTTTTACAAAAAATATTGTTTTTTTTTTGACACGGCGCGCCGAAATAGCATCGTTTTCGGTGGGCTACTGGCCTCGGTAAACGCAGCCAACAGTGCATGTTTCACGAATCTCGACCGCACAAAGCTCAGCAAGCCTCGGTTTTAAATGATTCCAGATCCACTTAGCGAGATTTTCGCTGGTTGGATTTTCGAGACCTTTAACGTCGTTGAGATAATAGTGATCGAGTTGATCGAGAAGCGGGGCGAATGCTCCCTTTATGTCATCAAAATCCATGACCCAACCCGTTTCAGGATTTACTTCACCGTCGATCGTCAGACGCACAAAGAAAGAGTGACCGTGTAGCCTCGCGCAGGGGTGTCCCTCGGGAACGAATGGGAGCCGGTGTGCCGCTTCAAAACGAAAGTCTTTGTAAAGTTCCACGGTGGATACTCGAGCTGTTCATTAAAGCGCGGAGTTTACACAAGTTGCGGATATCTCGTTACATAATTGAAAAAAATGCAGGTGAATGCGTGAAAGGCAATTGACACTAAAGCAGGCGTCTCTATAATCGCCACGTCTTTCAGGGGTGATTAGCTCAGCTGGGAGAGCATCTGCCTTACAAGCAGAGGGTCGGCGGTTCGATCCCGTCATCACCCACCATTCTCTTCTGGAGTTTGGATAGTACACAACAGACACTTTAAGTGTCGTCTACCTGGAGCGGTAGTTCAGTTGGTTAGAATACCGGCCTGTCACGCCGGGGGTCGCGGGTTCGAGTCCCGTCCGCTCCGCCATTACTTCTAGACAGCGTACCTACGCAAATTTTCTCTCAACTCTGTGTAAAGAGTCTGTGTACTTCAATGGTTCACGGCGACTTTTCAGATGAATCTAGCGTGATTGAAGTGGGGCATTTGGCAGGTAATAAAGGGCGGATATGCGTCTTTCTTTGCGCGCGTCACAAAATCCAAATCAGCCTCCAATGTCGCTCCCCACAACCAACAGCAGTTAAACAACAGCAATCATGGCCCTGTTTCCAAAGACCTACTTTTT
>DGPO01000018.1:25464-26592 GCA_002390485.1 Halieaceae bacterium UBA4438
CCCCGGGGCGGCTTTCATACCAAAGCATTCAAATGCAGGTTGTCTCAGGGATGCAAGACTGGGATCGTAGTATCTGCTTTGTCTGAGGCGATTAAATGAGCTATCGCATTTGTGAGGTGGTTGTGTACCTTTTTTTGGCTCTTGCGGTGAGTCATGCGGTTCTCCTGCACCGGCTGGGCGGCCCCGTCTTGGACACGCCTGATGCTATTTTCTTGTCGCAGACGCTAATGGACTATCGCAGCATCATTATGCTGGGACTTGGCAGCCTTTATGTATTTTTGAAAATTACCGGCAGGGACGTCTCTCCCATGTTGGTCATTGGCGCCACCCTCGCTTGGGTTACATTTTTGGAGGACAGCCTTGCGCTGGATAATGTGTTATTCGTCCCAGAACTAATTACGGGAAAGGCAACTCAATTTACTCGCCCGTTCTTTCTTGTCGCAATTACTTACATGGCTATTGAGTCGCGCAGGGTCGATTTCGATGACTGAAAAAAGTGAAGAGAGCATCAAAATAGTAACGGGCGAGAGGTTTGAGACGCTTTCGCAAAGACGTCCTTCCAAAGAGCTCAGATTATCGGACGATGAGCTTGAGGCGCTTTTGCAAATGCAAAGAAGTCCGGTCATGAAGCTTAGTACATATGGAGAAGCTTTGGCCTTTAAAACCAAGCCCTTTAAACGCTATCTCATTGTTATTTCTGCCCTTGCCGTCACGTACATTGGTGCGTTTTTGATCGGTGCTCTAGACCCCTATCTAGCCTATGGGTGGAGTAGCATGCGTGAACATCAAGAGCTCCAGCAGTTTAGATTTATTGCGGGATTTATGATGTTGGTTGTACTCCATGCTTGGCTGCTACTAGGTCAGAGACTTGAGACTATGATGATGAGTTTTGCCGCGATGCTCACATATTTCCTATTTTCGGGCACCGCAAATTTGTTGGTGTTAGATGGCGCGATTAGTAATCCCGGATTTATGACGGTCTATGTATTACTGCAGTCCACATTCATATTGTTGTTACTTTTACTCATTCGAGAGGAACGGCGATCCCTTGGGCTCGCGTGACGTTCCAGCTTCAAGTTTTGAGAGGTTCACTGCGCTGTGGCATACGAAATCGCAAAATTTCTGCAC
>DGPO01000058.1:0-10052 GCA_002390485.1 Halieaceae bacterium UBA4438
GGGCGACTTGGACAGTGTATTAAAATCAAATTTTAACGCGTCTGCATTATGCAGCGTAAAGTCCCGATTAAAAAACATAACCCTCAGTTGTGACTGCAAATCACGATCGATTTCGATGGCATTAATAGCGCAGCCACTTTCAAAAAGGGCATCTGTCAGCGCGCCTTGGCCAGGCCCAATCTCGATCATATTGTCTGACGTCGCCGGTGCAATGGCACGCGCAATCGCGGTGATGACCGACGGGTCAGTGAGGAAGTTTTGCCCGAACCGCTTGCGCGGAACGTGCGTCTTTGGACGCACTGTATCGACTTTGCGGCCGGTTTTCCGCACGTGATTTACTGGCACTAAATGAGGCAGTCGTCGAGTGCGCCGCCCTGTGCTACGTGATTCTTAAAGACAACCGGTGTGCGACCACGGCCGGTCCATTGATGCACCACGCCATTAACCGTGATCTGGTACTTCGGCGCAACCTTGTTGCCCTTTTTTGGCCCCGTCGACTTCCGTTTTGCCGGCTTTGCTTTCACAGCACCGGCAATGTCGTCCGCAGAAATCCCGAGCTCGGTCATCATGGATTTCAGTTTTTTGACCGCGACTTCTTTTTTCCGTTGCGCTTTGAGCGATTCACGCTGCTGCACTGTTTTGGCGGCGGCTGATAAATTCGCTATTGCGCGCTCGATTTGCTCGACCGTTAATGTTTTTACCGCATTATTTGCAGCGACTTTTGATTTGGATATTGCTTCGAGATTGAACGTGTTTGACATTTATTAACTTCTCTTTGTCGTTTTTGTCGTGGTGCATTATTACGATTAATAAAAATAAATTTCAAGATAATATTGATAATATATTAGGTTACTAAAAACAATAAAACGTCGGAGAAATGACTGATGCGTAAAATCCTTTCGATTGACGGCGGTGGTATACGGGGCATTATTCCTTCCCTCTTACTGGACTATTTAGAGGGTCAAACGGGCAAGCCAATCGCTGAGCTTTTTGACCTGTGTGTGGGGACATCGTCAGGGGGTATTACGGCCCTTGGGCTTGCGCAGCACGATGAAGTGGGGCGCCCAAAATATTCAGCACATGATTTGGCAGCGTTTTTCGAAAACAGTGGCGCTAAAATTTTCAAAAAAACCGTGTGGCGGAATATCCGTTCTGCGGGTGGTGTGCTCGATGAGTTGTATTCCGCAAAGCCCCTCGAAGGAGCGCTCAGGAAATATTACGGTCGGACGCGCTTGGGAGATACGTTGGGTTCGACCATGGTGACCACGTACGACATTGAAGCTCGGCGAACCTTGTTTTTGAAGAGTTGGCATCCGGATCATGAGGCCGTTTTGTGCCGTGATGCGGCACGAGCAACCAGTGCCGCACCGACCTATTTCGAACCGGCGTTGATCAGCGTGCAAGGACAGGCTCGGGCCTTGGTCGATGGCGGCGTTTTTGTGAACTCCCCGGTTGTTTCAGCCTATGCTGAGGCGCTAAAGCTCTACCCAGGTGAGCCACTTTTGGTGGTGTCCTTAGGAACCGGTGAACTGGTGCGACCTATCCCTTATGAGTCGGCGAAAGATTGGGGGCAGGCGGGTTGGGTGATGCCACTACTGGACTGTATGTTTGACGGTGCGACTAAGGCGGCAAATCATCAAATGCGGATGTTTTTAGGGGACATGTACTTCAGGCTTCAGGTCTCGCTCGACGAGGCAAATGACGATATGGATGACGCCTCGAGTGCTAATATCCACAACCTAAAGCGCATTGCCGATCGACTGATTTCAGAAAACCAGAAGACCTTGGACCGCTTGCTGTTGTTATTGTCTTGACGCGGTGTGACCTGTGCAGATGATGGCCTCGGCTATCGCAGTCATCATGCTGTCAGCTGAGGCCTTTCCCGAGCCTGCAAGATCCAGAGCCGTGCCATGGTCCACCGACGTGCGGATGGTGGGCAGTCCGAGCGTGATATTGACCGATGTGCCGAAGCCGCGGGCTTTAAGCACCGGTAAACCCTGATCGTGAAACATCGCGAAAACCACATCGGCGTCGGCAACGGTCGATGTGACAAACGCGGTATCCGCGGGCAGTGGGCCGCTCACCTGTATCCCGTCGGCGCGTGCAGCGTCTCTTGCGGGCACCAGAACGTCAATTTCCTCTCGACCCAAATGACCGCCTTCCCCGGCATGCGGATTCAGTCCCAGCATAGCGATCTTGGGTTGGGCAATACCGTACAAACGCTTAAGACCTTGGTTAATAATATTAAGTTGAGTCACTAACGACGCTTGAGTAATGGCGTCGGGCACAGCGCGCAGCGGGAGGTGTGTGGTTGCGAGGGCGACTCTAAGCGCACTGTTCGTCAACATCATCACCACTTCCTCGCACTTAAAGTAGTGGGCGAAGAACTCGGTATGACCCGAAAAAGAAATGCCTGAGTCGTTAATGACTGATTTCTGTACCGGTGCGGTGACCAAGGCGTCGGCGAGATCGTCCCGAATACGATCGGCCGCAGTATTGAGGGTTTGAAGTACGTGGTGCGCATTAGCGGTATCGAGCGCTCCGGGTACAACCGGGTTCGCAGTCGGAGTGTGAAGCACGTGAACGACGCCGGGTTTGTGCGGTTGGGGGACGTCATCCTTTGCTAATAAATGAATACGGCACGGTATACCCAACAACCGGGCACGCTCTTTGAGCACGTCGATATCGGTCACGACGGCAATGCGTGCATCGAACGCCCGCTGCAGCGCAGTCAGTAGGACGTCAGGACCAATCCCCGCAGGCTCACCCGCAGTAATGACAAGACGAGGCGAGGTCATTCGCTCAACGTATCCATTACTTAATGTCTACAAAAGCCTCTTCGCGAATTTCACGAAGCCAGTTTTCCAGCTCCTCCTCATATTTTGCCTCGCGCAGGTAGCTTGCCACTTGATTGCGTCTCACTTGTTCGGAGAAGTCTTCAGTGCGTCGACCGGTGACCTCGAGAATATGCCAACCAAATTCGCTTCTGACGGGCTCCGTGATGACGCCTACTTCCGCGTTCGCCATGGCGGCCTCAAATTCGGCGACCATTTGGCCTGGGTTGGTCCAACCTAATTCACCACCTTCCTGTGCCGAACCAATGTCGTCTGAATACTCTTTCGCTAATTCCGCAAAATCTTCACCGCCTTCAATGCGTTCTTTCAGGCTGAGAATAAGCGCTTGCGCGGCCTCGTCACCGAGCACTTCGTTGGGTGTGAGGAGTATGTGACGGACATCGGTTTGCTCAACCAAACGCTCCAGTCCTCGCGCTTCCGCAAGGTGAACCAGGTGAAGCCCTGAGTTTGATTGCACTTTGCCGGTATCACCTGCCGCGAGACTCGGAATGATCTGCGAAAACATGCTGGGTATATCGCTCAGTTTTCGCCAGCCCAGGTCGCCGCCTCGAAAGGCAAAGGGTTCTTGTACATTCACTGCCTCAGAAAAATTTATTCCAGCTAAAACACTCGCCAATACCCCGTCGACAAAATCTTCCTTAGCAGCGCGAGTCTCTGCGCTATCCGATCTTGAAATTGGGAGGAGTGCTTGCACAACCCGATATTCAGGTTCGGTCAGCGCTGCCCCCTCTTCAGTCGTCATGAAGTTATCGACCTCTTTCTCGGTGATATTGATATCACGCATCACACTGCCCTGCTGGACACGCTGGATGGCGAGCTCGTCTCGGAGGCCCTCTCGCATTTCAACGTAGTCCTGGCCACTTTGAGTCAGTGCGTCTCTGAACTGTTCCAGTGTCAGACCATTTTGTGCTGCGATTCGCGCCATTGACTGGTCTAATTGTGCGTCAGGAATTCGAACCCCGAAGCGATCAGCAAGCTGTAACTGAATACTTTCAAGGATCAGCCTGTCCAGCGTCTCTTGGACCACGGTATCGTCATCGGGCAGTGCGATATCCCGCTGCTCGGCAGAGGATTTTACTTGCTTGACACGATCTCGTACCTCACTGGCCAAAATGATGTCTTCGTCCACGATCGCGACAATGGTATCCAGCGGTGTCATTTGCGCGAGTGCAATCGACGCTGCTGTCGCTGAGAGCGTTGCGAGACTCGCAGCGACAACTGATTTAAACCTAACGTTTAGCATTAAACCCTCTGATCATATCTTGCATGAGGTTATCGACTCGGCCACCAAAGCCGCCCAAGCCCTTTAAAATGAATTGGAATTGGAACGCGCGGTCTCGCGTAAGTTCCGGTTCCGCTATAAACACATCTGCCTCTCTGAGTGCATCGAGATAGCTCATGTAAATGAGACGCACTCGCCAGCAGCAGCCATCGTACTCGACACCGATCATATCTTCCACGCTACTGCCAATCTCGAGTGAGTACCGTATTGCGCCGAACGCGCTCCAGTTCTCGTTGAGTGGGATGTAAGCAGAGGTATTGACCTGCTCAGTCACTGGGCGTGTGGCGAAGGAAGGTGGGGGCTCACGCAGGGTATACCCGACATTGATCAAGGCATTGTCACGGGGTCGGTAGCTGACCCGTACATTGGCGGCGTCGAGTTTCTGGTCATAACCATCAAACAGTAGGTTACTGTGGAGTGCCCAGCGCTCGCTCGCTCGAAGATCAAGTGCAAACGCCAGTGCAGAGCCCTTATCTGTGAGAGCGGCGTCGCTTTGTTTCAAGCGAACACGCTGATCTCGAAAGTTAACCACTTGGCCAAAACTGGCGGTGACGTGTTCTATGCCTGTTTTTGCATCCACAAGCCGCGAGGTGACGCCGAGTGAGAGCTGGTCGGCGTCTGCGAGCCGGTCATAACCAGAAAATCGCGTCGTGCGGAAAAGTTGGCGGTAACTAAACGTGAGTTCGGCGCTGTCGAAGTCGGGTATGCCTTCGTGATTGTCGTAGCTCGCGTAGAGATAACGTGCTCTTGGCTCAAGGGTTTGTATGAATGATCGTCCAAGCACCTGGGTGCTGCGCTCAAATTCAAGTCCGCCATCAACGCTCAGCACCGACGATGCGACAGAGGCATTGACCGTTTGATCGCTTTCTGGGGACTTGAGGCGATAGTTAATGCCGCGGTGGAGCAGGGTTGTGTTAAGGAAGCCGTAGTCTCGAGTGATGGGAAGCCTGAGTCCCACTTCGTGGTAAAATCGCTGTCCATCGACCTCGTCAAGGTCGGTATCAAAGTTCGCGGCCTGAAGTTTTAAGAGGGGTTCGAAATGTCCCAGTTTACGTTGACCTCGCCAGAGCGCGGTGATTTGGGGCAGGCGTTTGTAGTTATCCGTAATGTCCTCGGTGATATTCTGAAACTGCTGTGCCTCAATACCGAGTACCCAATTTTCTGCGAGCCAGTCAATACGCGCCCGCTGCAACAGGGCGGTTTGTCGTTGAGCGCTCAGCGTATTGTTTTCAAGATCTCTCAAGTATTCGTTGTCACTGACCTTTGAGAAATCGATTGAGGTTCGTAATCGTGCAGAGGGGTCGCTGGACTGGTTGATGTTCACCAGCCATCGATCCTGCTTCTCGCGGGTCGAGCTTAGATCGTCATCGTTTAAAAATCCCCCGGAGACATCCCAAAATCCGGTGGCGTTTGAGAGCCCTCGAGCATTGATCTGATGAAGCAAACCACGATCTTGGATCAGACGCGGTGAGTAGGTCGCGTCGTAGTTTGGCGCCAGGTTAAGGTAAAGGGGTACGGTGACGTCGAGTCCGCCACGGGTGTCACTACTAACATCGGGAAACAGCAAGCCCGTTTTGCGCTGGTCGCCGAGAGGGAACTGTATCCAAGGCAGGTAGGCGACTGGCACCCCTTTAATGTCGATGCGCGCGCCCCAGGCCTCACCGGTGTTGTTCTCAGGATCAATGCGCAAATTCTCTGCGGTCACCTGCCAGCTTGGGTCCGTTGGAGCGCAAAATGTAAACTGGCCGTCTTCGATCTCAAGCGAGCCATTACGGTCCCTGACCACACTCTCGGCAATGCCGTAAAGCTGTTGTTCAAACATCACAAACTCTGCATTTTTGAGCGCGGCTTGTTCGCTGAGGCTGTTGTAGTTGATTTCGTCGCCGTACATGGCGATGCCCGGCTCTCTGAGTTCCACGGGTCCTTTTGCGACTAACGTTTGCTCGACTCGGTCGATGTAGACCTCTTGTGCCTTAACTGTTCGATAACCTTGCGTTACCCTCACGTCACCTGAAAAAAGGAACGTACTGTCGGTAATGTCGCTGTCGCCGGCGCTCACCTCAAGGTCGAGTTCGTTGGGCGAAACTGAGCGATCCACCTCTGCGAGTGGGTCTTGATATTGCCCCTTGCACTGCAGGCAGCGCGAATCACGGTCAGCGTCAGCGACACGCGCCAGCGGAATCCAGTTGAACCGTTTTTGTATGCGTTCTACTTTAAGTTCATGGTCGTCAGTCGGTGCTGAAAACACGGCAGCAGGCCCGAGCACCCAAGTTACGACAAGGGTGGTCATCAAGACTGACAGTGGACGTTTTAAGAGTGTCTGCACAAACGGTTCGATGTGTGTTCGGGTTATTATCAGGGCCACAGTGTAACGCGGAGGAGTCTACGGTGTTTTCGAGTATTTGTGGCAATGCTGCGGATTTATACCGACACAAAGGAGAAGACCTTGGTCTTTGGTGAACTCGAGCAAGAGTGCGCGTGGGTGGCTCGGATCCTAAACTGCGACGCGGGCGCCGTCACGGCAGAGCTTATTGCAGGAGACGCAAGCCCTAGAAAGTTTTACCGCATTACCGCGTCACCGGCTCTTGATGTTCAAACCCGGATTCTCATGGTATCGCCAGCGACTGAGAACAACGAACGTTTCGTTCTGGTTCAAGACGTTTTGGAGCGCGGCGGTGTGAGAGTGCCGAGACTGCTGCGCGCTGATCTTGGCTTGGGCTTTTTCCTCCTTGAAGACCTGGGTGATGTCACTTTGTGGACTGCACTGCAGCACCGTCATAGCGAGGCCTTGTATCGGGGAGCGCTGGATACTTTGGCTACATTGCGAGGACTCCCGCTTACCGGTGTGGATCTCCCAATTTACGACGCGACGGAGCTTCAGCGAGAACTGGATATCTGCCCGGAGTGGTTTTTTTCAAAGGTATTGGGGCTAACACTCGATGAGACGGCGTTAAACACGTTTAGGGCTTTCAGTGAATGTTTGGTCGCCGCATCGGTCTCGCAGCCACAGGGCCTTGTGCATCGTGACTTTCACAGCCGAAATTTGATGGTGTTGGGCAGTAATGTCTCGCCGGCGGTCATCGACTTTCAGGACGCCATCATAGGACCGCTCACCTACGATGCCGTGTCATTGTTAAAAGACGTCTACATCGTCTGGCCACGTGAGCGACAGCTGGAGTGGTTAGCCTTTTACTGGGAGTCTCTTGTCTCGCTGGATCATTTGCCGGCTGACAGCTGGGCTGAATTTGTCCGGTGCTACGACCTGATTGGACTTCAACGGCACATCAAAATACTGGGTGTTTTTTCGCGACTTTGGCTAAGGGATCACAAGCCCAGTTACATGGCCGACATCTCTGTGGTTGTGGGGTATATCGAGGAGGCCTGTGCTCTGTACGCGGAAGCGTTTCCTGAGATCGGGGAGTTCTGGCGCTGGTTTGAGGCTTATGCCCTGCCGCAGGCGACACAGGCTGCCTGGTATAAAACGGCATGAAGCACGCCATTATTCTCGCCGCCGGCGAAGGTCGTCGAATGAGGCCGCTCACCAACACGCGGCCCAAACCGCTCATTAAAGTCGGGGGAAAATCCCTGCTTGAGCGTCATATCGAAGGCCTCTCTGCAGCTGGATTTACAGACATCGTCGTCAACGCGTCGTATTTTGCATCGCAGATTGTCGATTTTTGTCACGATCGACAGTTCGGAGACGCGCGAGTCACTGTGGTTGTCGAGGAGACGCCGCTTGAGACCGCGGGTGGCATTGTCAATGCTCTGCCTTTGTTGGGTGAGTGTCCATTTGCGGTGGTAAACGGCGATGTCTATGCCGACTTTCCATTTGCCCGACTGCAAGCGCTTGATTTACAGGAGGACCTTGCTCATTTGGTAATGGTCCCAAACCCAGCACATCACCCTGTAGGTGATTTTGTCTTGGAACAGGGGCGCTTGTTGGCACTCGGTCAGTCCCGAGTGACGTATGCAGGGCTGTCAGTCATGAGCCCTGAACTATTCGACGGTATTAGACCGGGTAAGACGGCGCTGCGTCCGCTGCTCGACACGGCCATGACCCAAGCGCGATTGTCCGGGCAGCTTTGGGGTGGACTGTGGTCAGATGTGGGTACACCAGCGCGACTCCGAGCGCTAGAAAATAAGCTCGATCAATAGCGGCGCGAGCTCACATTACTGGTGACTGGGGTCAACGCGCTTTACACTATGCGGCTTTAGCTTATTGGACTTTACAATGCGTGATTACTTGATTGCTCCCTCGATCCTCGCGGCAGACTTTGCCCGACTGGGTGAAGACGTCAGTGCTGTTTTGGACGCAGGTGCCGATATTGTTCACTTCGATGTGATGGATAACCACTATGTACCCAACTTGTCCGTAGGCCCCATGGTGTGCAGTGCGCTGAGAGACTATGGAATTTCTGCGCCGATCGATGTGCACCTGATGGTTCAGCCGGTCGATGCGCTGGTGGGTATGTTTGCCGATGCCGGTGCGTCTTACATTACCTTTCATCCCGAGGCCTCTACCCACGTGGATAGAACGCTTCAACTCATTCGCAACGCAGGCTGTAAAGCAGGTCTGGTTTTTAATCCTGCAACCCGTCTCGATGCGCTCAAATACGTACTGGATAAGATTGATATGGTTCTTCTCATGTCGGTAAATCCCGGTTTTGGCGGTCAGTCATTTATACCGATGACGCTGGATAAGTTGCGTGAGGCACGTTCGCTGATTGATGAGTCCGGCTTGGATATTCGTCTGGAGGTCGACGGTGGTGTGAGTCCTGCAAATATCCGGCAGGCTGCAGAGGCTGGCGCAGACACATTCGTTGCCGGTTCGGCGATTTTCAGCAAGCCCGACTACGCTGAAGTGATCAAAACCATGCGCGATGAGTTGGCTTTAGTGAAATGACCCAGTCGTTGAGTCAGGCTCAATTTGAAGCGCTCGCTTGCGAGGGGTATTCCCGTGTCCCCGTGACGAGAACGCTGTTGGCAGACACTGAAACACCCCTGTCGACCTATGCAAAGCTTTGCGACAAGCCTTATTCATTTTTGTTCGAATCGGTCGAGGGCGGCGAAAAGTGGAGCCGTTACTCCATCGTGGGATTACCCGCTCGGCATCGATTTGCTGTTGAGGGCGCCACTATTTCACGGTTTACGAATGACCAACTGACCTGCACTTACGAGACCGCTGATCCTCTTCAGGACATTGAGACGCTTCATCAGTCTGAAAATAGTGCACCGCTTGAGTCCCTCCCTGTCTTTCACGGTGGGTGGGTCGGTTATTTTGGCTATGACACGGTTCGTTATGTCGAGCCAAAGTTATCGGGTTCGGCCAACAAAGACACAATGGGAACTCCAGATATCTTGCTGGTGCTGGCTGAGGAGGTTGTGGTTTTTGACAACCTGCGCGGCACGCTGACCTTAATTGTAAATGCCGATACGTCACAAGCTGGTGCGTTTGAGCGCGCGACTGAGCGCCTCGCTGAACTCGAGCTACGACTGGCGGAGCCCATGCCGGCACTCTCCAACGTTGAGCTCGGCGCGATTGACACGACCGAGATTGAATCAAGGGTTGAATTTGAGACCCAACAATCGACCTTTGAGTCTTGGGTTGCACGAATTAAGGACTACATCCTCGATGGAGACGTGATGCAAGTTGTGGTCTCACAGCGAATGACACTTCCGTTTACGTCTGATCCAATCAATCTTTATCGGGCGTTACGTCACTTAAACCCGTCGCCTTATTTGTTTTATCTGGATCTTGATGAATTCCATATTGTGGGTAGTTCACCTGAAATTTTAGTCCGGTCTGAGCGTGGACAGATTACTGTGCGGCCGATTGCGGGCACGATCCGCAGAGGGTCGGATGAGGAAGAAGACGCGATGCTAGCTGCGGCGCTGCTTAATGACGAGAAAGAGCG
>DGPO01000058.1:10176-26293 GCA_002390485.1 Halieaceae bacterium UBA4438
AAGATTCGAGCCATGGAAATTATTGACGAGTTGGAGCCGGTGAAGCGCGGTGTCTACGGTGGCGCGATTGGGTATTTGACGTGGTCGGGCGACATGGATACGGCCATCGCTATTCGGACTGCGGTGATTAAAGACGGGCAGCTTGTCGTTCAAGCGGGTGCTGGGGTAGTGGCAGATTCAGTGCCGGCGTCTGAGTGGGAGGAGACCCTCAACAAGGCGAGAGCAGTGCTGAGGGCAGCGGCAATGGTAGAGGCGTGCTAATCCGATGACTAAACCGAGTGTTGTGATGATCGATAACTACGATTCATTCACCTGGAATATTGTTCAGTACCTTTGGGAGTTAGGTGCTGAGGTTGCTGTGCATCGAAATGATGAGATTTCTATTGAAGAGATGGCATCCGCCAAGCCCGATCTCCTGTGTGTCTCGCCAGGCCCTTGCTCACCCACTGAGGCCGGGATTTCTATTTCGGCCATTGAGCGATTTTCCGGTGAATTACCGGTGTTTGGTATTTGCTTGGGTATGCAGAGTATTGGCGCTGCCTATGGTGGTGACGTGGTTAGAGCACCCGAGGTCATGCACGGAAAGACGAGTGAGGTACACCACATTGGAAAGGGCGTCTTTAAGGATTTGCCTTCTCCGTTCACGGCCACCCGCTACCACTCTTTGGTTGTGGATCCCAAGACGCTGCCTGATTGTTTAGAGGTGACCGCGTGGACTGTCGATGACCAGGGTGAGCGCGAGGTCATTATGGGCTTACGTCACCGAGATCTTGCAGTGGAAGGTGTTCAGTTTCATCCCGAATCAATCCTTACCGAGCACGGTCACGCCATGTTGCAAAACTTTCTGAACCAAGCAGGCTGAGGTTTTTATAAATGAATATTCAAGCGGCAATCGCAGAGTTGGTCTCGGGGCAGTCGCTGTCGCGTGCTGACATGGAATCAGTGATGCTCACGGTCATGCAAGGAGAGGCGACCGAGGCTCAAATTGGTGGCTTGCTGATTGGATTGCGAATCAAAGGCGAGACAATCGACGAGATTGTTGGCGCAGCAAGCGTCATGCGCTCGCTCGCGACCCCCGTTTCGATTGATACCGACGGGCTCATCGATCTTGCTGGAACCGGTGGCAGTGGCGCGAATTTATTCAATGTTTCAACAGCGGCTACGTTTGTCGTGGCGGCTGCGGGTGGCCGCGTTGCCAAGCACGGTAACCGTTCATCAGGCGCTTCGGGTTCGTCAGATGTTCTCTCGGCGCTCGGCGTTGATCTGAGTGTCTCACCCGACGTCATCGCCGACTGTATCGATTCAATCGGTGTTGGTTTCATGTTCGCCCCCATGCACCACAGTGCAATGAAACACGCCATGGGCGCGCGACAACAACTGGCTGTGCGAACCATCTTCAATATTCTGGGCCCTCTGACGAACCCTGCAGGCGCGCGTCGACAGGTTTTGGGTGTCTTTTTGCCGTCACTGTGTGAAGTGCTCGCGGGGGCGCTGCGTGACTTGGGCGGTGAGCACGTCATGATCGTTCACGGATTGGATGGTTTAGATGAAATATCAGTCGCTGCGAAGACGCAGGTCTGCGAGCTTGTCGATGGGACGCTGAAAAGCTACCAGATTGATCCTGCGGAATACGGACATGCACATCACTCAATTGACGATTTGTCAGTCGAAAATCCGGAGGAGTCTGCAAACCTGGTTCGGGCCGCATTAGGGGGCGATGGGTCGACGCGATCAGAGAAGGCGCGTTCGATGATCGCAATGAATGCCGGTGCGGGTCTCTATGTGGGCGGGCAAGCTAACACTTTGGCCGACGGCATAGCGCTTGCGAGTGAGGCCATGCGGGCAGGAACGGCGCTTCAGGCGCTGGACGCATTTGTTGCAAAAACACAGAATGCGGGCGCGGAAACAAAATGATGTCACAGGGTACTCCCACGGTTTTAAAGCGTATTTGCGACAGGAAGCTTGAAGAGATTGCCGACCGAAAGCGTCTCGTTACGCTGGATGACTTGAGGGTGCGTGCTGCGTCTCAAGATCAGGCGCGTGGCTTTCGTCGTGCGTTGCAATCGCACATCGATGCCGGTACGCCCGGTGTCATTGCCGAGGTAAAAAAAGCCAGCCCAAGTAAGGGCGTGATCCGGGAAGATTTTGACGCAGCCTGGATTGCCAACAGTTATGCGCAAGGCGGCGCTGCATGCCTGTCGGTCTTAACCGACATTGATTTTTTTCAGGGTGCTGACGAATACCTTCGTAAGGCCAGAGCGGCATGCGAGCTGCCGGTATTGCGCAAGGACTTTACCTTGGATGCTTACCAAATTTGGGAGGCTAGAGCGCTGGGAGCCGATGCAATTTTACTGATTGTTGCGTGCCTTGATGACGCTCAAATGCACGACTTATTCGAAGAGGCGTGCGAGGCTCAGCTGGATGTTTTAGTTGAGGTTCACGATCGCCATGAGCTTGATCGGGCGCTTGCGCTTGACCTTGACCTTATCGGGATCAATAACCGCGATCTGCACACCTTCGACACGGACTTAAATACGACGCTCAACTTGCTTGACCATGTGCCCAGTGGCGTGACTGTCGTGACGGAGAGTGGATTGCACACCGCTGATGACATGCGGCTTATGTTAGAGCAGAGGGTGTCTACGTTCCTCATTGGGGAGTCGTTTATGCGACAGCCCTCGCCTGGAGACGCGCTGGCGGACATGGTCTTGGCTGCGACGCGCTAAGTCGCGCTGTTGCGTGGCTCGCGGAGCACCACGATGGTTTTGCCCGCGACCGTAATATAGCCATCTCCCGTCAGCATTTTCAGGACGCGGCCGGCCATTTCTCGCGAACAACCCACGAGTTTTCCCAGTTCTTGGCGAGTGACACGAACTTGCATACCGTCTGGGTGCGTCATCGCTTCAGGCAAGGTCGTCAGCTGAATCAGTGAGCGATGGATCCGCCCATAAACATCAATAAACGTGAGGTCGGCAAGTTTGCGGGTTGTGTTTTTGAGTCGTTGTCCAATTTGCGAGGTCAGCGCGTAGAGGACGTCAGGGTAGCGCTGTCGGATCGCGTGAAAGTCATCGTAACTAATTTTGGCGAATACACAGGGCGTTCGGGTCACGAGGTTAGCGGTGCGGGTTTCTTCCCCAAACAGTCCCATTTCACCAAAGAATTCGCCAGGGTTGAGGTAAGACACCACCATCTCTTGTTCGGGGTCCTCAACGTCGTCGACAATCACCGAGACCGACCCCTCTAAGATGAGGTAAAAGTCTTGACTGAGCTCACCCTGACGGAACACGACCGACTTTGACTTCATAGTGATGCGCTCGCAGTGCTCGAGGAAGGCCTCGGCATTCGGAATACGCTTGCTCACAAGGTAGTTCATAGTGTCACGCCGTTATGTGATTCGTAGCACGCTTTGCATTAGCATAGCTCCCCTGCGGGGGCGGTGCCAATCGTTTACGAGAAAAAGACCAACGGAAGATGAAACAGAGGAAGCTAAAATGGAAGGTACTGTGAAGTGGGTGGATGGCGTCATGTTTTTGGGGGAGTCAAGCTCTGGCCACAGTGTTGTTATGGATGGGCCGGAAGAGCTAGGCGGAAAGAATCATGGGTTGAGGCCGATGGAGATGCTGCTCTTGGGGACCGGCGGCTGCGCGCTTTTTGACGTCGTCACCATGCTTAAAAAATCACGCCAGGCCCTGACCAACGGTCGTGTAGAGCTTCAAGCGGTGCGTGCTGAGGCGGTGCCCGCAGTGTTTACGGCTATTAATCTTCACTTTGTCATTGAAGGTGATGGAATAAAAGAAAGCCAGGTTGCACGTGCAGTACAGTTGTCTGCTGAAAAGTATTGTTCAGCGTCGATCATGCTGGCTACGGGCGGGGTGGAAGTGACCCACACGCACGAAACGATCAGCCGTTGAGTGACTAAACCCAGTAGGTTGTTTTCGTCATCACCTGGCTAGCGGTGCGCATGACCCGCTTCACCGGGTCTGAAAATTCGCTTCCACCCTGCTCAAGCGCATGTGCGCCGTGTCGCTCTTCCTCGGCCAGCATTTGCTGAAGAACCAGCTGCGACTTTCTGTCGTCTTCGGGGAGTTTTTGCAGATGTTCTTTTAAGTGAGCTGCCACACCCTCTTCAGTCGCATGCACAAACCCAAGGCTGACCTTGTCGCCAATCGTGCCTGTGATTGCGCCCAAGGCATAAGAGCTCACGAAAAATAAGGGGTTGAGGCGACTCGTGTGACTTCCTAATTCTTGAAGACGCTCCTCACACCAGTCAAGGTGGTCTTTCTCCTCTTGTGCCGCATGAAGAAGCGCCTCGCGTGTCTCATCGGACTTCGCGACCAACGCTTGGCCTCGATAAAGGGCTTGAGCACACACTTCACCGGTGTGGTTGATGCGCATTAATCCGCCGGCATGCTGGCGCTCGGTATCCGTCAGTTCGGCTTCTGAGTGATCTTTCGCTGGAGAGGGTCGATCGCCCGACAGGGTGTTAGTACCGCGCGCAACTTCCCTAAGCGCGGTGTCGAGGGTCGTAATCAGTCGGTCAAGGCTGTTAAGTTGTCGTTGCATGAGCTAAATACCTGCGTCACAGGCCAACAGGTTAACGCTCTAAGGCGCGCCAGCCAATATCGCGGCGGTATTTCATACCATCCCAGCTGATATTTGCAGCCGCGTCATAACTGCGCGTCGCCGCCTCTGCTAGCGAGGGCGCCTTAGCCGTGACACACAAGACACGACCGCCGGCGGTCACCACGGCGCCACTGTCGCTGCGCGTACCCGCATGGAAGACTTTGACCGAATCCGTCTCTTCGCCGAGCCCCTCAATGGTGAGACCCGAAGGGCTTGAGGCTGGGTAATGCGCCGATGCGAGTACCACCCCCATTGCCGGTTGCTGACTCCACTGGGCCTGCTCATCCAAGAGTCGTCCGTCACAGGCGGCAATGCAGTGTAAGGTCAGATCAGATTCGAGCCGCATCATGATGGGCTGTGTTTCAGGGTCACCAAAGCGACAATTGAACTCGATCACCTTAGGAGAACCGGCAGAATCAATCATGAGCCCCGCGTACAGGAAGCCGCGATAACGGTGACCGTCTGCAAGCATTCCCCGCACTGTGGGGTTGATAATCTCGTCCATGACGCGTTGATGGACAGTTTCTGTAACGACAGGGGCGGGGGAGTAAGCGCCCATGCCGCCCGTATTGGGCCCGGTGTCGCCCTCACCAACCCGCTTGTGGTCTTGGGAAGATGCCATGGTCAGCACGTCTGTGCCGTCTACCATGACGATGAAACTCGCTTCCTCACCGTCTAAAAACTCTTCGACCACCACCCGGGCACCGGCGTTGCCAAACGCGTTGCCAGAGAGCATGTCGTGAACAGCGGTCTCGGCCTCCTCAACCGTCAGAGCGACAATGACACCTTTGCCGGCGGCTAATCCGTCCGCCTTTACGACGATTGGAGCGCCCTGTCTTTGAATGTAACGGCAGGCCGCCTCGGGGTCGGTAAAGGTTTCATAGACACCGGTTGGAATCTGGTGTCTTGCAAGAAAGTCCTTGGTGAACGCCTTGGAGCCTTCGAGCTGCGCAGCGGCCGCACTGGGGCCAAAGCAGCGCAGTCCCTCGGCTTCAAAGCGGTCAACAATACCGTCTACAAGCGGTGCTTCGGGACCGATGACAGTGAGCTGGCAGTCATTGGCCTTGGCGAAGTTGATAAGGCCAGTGAAGTCGGAGGGGCTCAGGTCGACGTTTTGGCACCCCGGCTCGTGCGCAGTGCCCGCGTTACCGGGGGCGACAAAGACCGTACTCACGTCTTGGGATTGCGCCAATTTCCAGGCCAAGGCGTGTTCGCGACCTCCGCCACCTACCATCAGTACATTCATATCAGTGCCTAAAGTGCCTTACGCCAGTAAAGACCATGGCGATACCGGCGGCATTTGCAGCGGCAATGACCTCGTCATCGCGAATCGAGCCACCCGGTTGGATAACCGCCTTGATTCCCCGCTCTGCCGCACTATCAATACCGTCTCTGAACGGAAAAAAGGCATCGGATGCCATCACAGCACCAGCCACCGAAAGACCTGCATGCTCGGCCTTGATGGCGGCGATTCGCGCCGAGTTAACGCGCGACATCTGGCCGGCGCCTACACCGATAGTGCGCTCGTTAGCGGCATAGATAATGGCGTTAGATTTAACAAATTTGGCCACTCGCCACGCAAACAGTAAGTCGCACATTTCTTGTTCACTCGGAGCTCTGTCGGAGACGACTGTCAGTTCATCCGCCAACACAACATGGTCATCGCGGTCCTGAATCAGCAGTCCACCATTCACTTTTTTGAGGTCCCAGGTGGGGCTGCGATCACCCCATTCTCCGGTCGACATGACCCGCACATTTGGTTTTGCACGGGCGGCTTCAAGGGCGCTCTCTGAGATCGATGGTGCTGTAATGACCTCGACAAACTGTGAATCAATAATGACCGACAAGGTTGCAGCATCGAGCTCACGATTAAAGGCAATAATGCCGCCAAAAGCCGATTCCGTGTCTGTTTCAAAAGCGAGACGGTAGGCGTCGAGTAAGTTGTCAGCCACAGCGACACCGCAGGGGTTCGCGTGTTTCACAATGACGCAAGCAGGCTCGGCGAACGACTTAACACATTCGATGGCGGCGTCCGCATCGGCAACATTGTTATAGCTCAGCGGCTTTCCCTGATGCAGAGTCGCCGTACTGATCCCCGCCTCGGTAATCTGACGGTCCACGTAGAACGCCGCGTTTTGATGGGGGTTTTCGCCGTAGCGCATTACTGAGCTGCGCGTAAATTGGAAGTTCGCGGTTCTTGGGAAGGTGTTGAGTTCCTCATCACCGACCCGCTTTCCCAGGTAGTTCGCAATGGCTCCGTCGTAGCCGGCAGTGTGCTCAAAGGCCTTCACAGCCAGATCAAACCGCGTCGCCTCGGTTGTACCGCCATAAGATGTAATCTCCGCCAACACGCGGCTAAAGTCTTCGTTGCTCACAAGGATGGTTACATCGCGGTGATTCTTGGCTGCCGCTCTCACCATGGTGGGGCCGCCTATATCGATATTTTCAATGGCGTCAGCCAGCGAGCAGTCCGGATTGGCGACGGTGGACTCAAAGGGATAAAGGTTGACGACAACGAGGTCGATCGGCGCGATCTGATTGTTCACCATGATCTCATCGTCTTTGCCGCGTCTGCCGAGAATCCCGCCGTGGATTTTGGGATGTAACGTTTTGACCCGCCCATCCATCATCTCAGGAAATTCGGTGTGATCTGACACCTCAGTAACGGGGACACCCTCTGACAATAGGAGTCGACAGGTGCCGCCGGTTGAGAGAATTTCGACACCGTGTGTGGCCAGCGCTTGCGCGAAGCTCACGACACCTGTTTTATCGGAAACGCTAATGAGCGCGCGTTTAATGGGGGCGATTCTCGCCTCAGTCATAAAAATCCCTTTCGCTTATAAAAGCTTGTATTGGCGTAACTTCTTTCGCAATGTGCCACGGTTAAGACCGAGCATGGCTGCGGCTTTGCTTTGGTTGTTGGACGTGTACTGCATGACGACGCGCAGAAGGGGCTCTTCAACCTCGGCAAGCACCAGGGCGTAGAAATCGGTGGCGTCCTCGCCATCGAGCGTGTCAATAAACTGTTTGATCGCCGCTTCGGCCGCCACTTTGAGCGCGCCGTTGGTAGAGTCATCGGTCACGCGGCAAGCTCCGTTGGTGTATTGCCGCCCTCAGTACTGCGAATGAGCTCAAAAATAAAGTCCTTGTGATCGCGCAGAAACGCCTCCTGAGCATCGGGCGAGGGCAAGGCGTTGAACGACGCCTTGAGCGCTCGGTAGTCGTGGCCTGCTTCGGCCTCTAAAAACCAGTTTACGTGTTTGCGTGCAATCTTATACCCCATGATCGCGCCGTGAAACGCATGCAAGCGGCGAACGTGCCGTTTCAGAATATCGAATCGCTCGTCGGTACAGGGCCTAACGGCAACACCTTGAGACAACGACTGGGCAATGAGACCGGGTAACCAGAGCCGACCTTGCGCGGCTCGTCCAACCATGACCCCGGTTGCACCCGTATGATCAAGGACCTGGCGGGCTTTCTCGGGCGAATCAATATCGCCATTGGCCAGTACTGGAATATCGACGGCCTGTACGATCTGTCGCAGTGTCTCGTATTCGGCGGCACCGTTAAATTTATCTGCTCGAGTACGGCCATGCACGGTCAGCATTGCAATGCCGCAATCTTGAGCGATCTCGGCAATTTCTACGCCATTGCGGTGTGCTTGAGAGATCCCAGTGCGTATTTTTAGCGTTACCGGTACGCTCACTGCGTTAATCGTCGCTTCAAGAATATTCCTGACAAGTGCGGGATCGGCAAGAAGAGCAGACCCTGCCGCTTTCTTGCAGACCTTTTTGGCCGGGCAGCCCATGTTGATATCAATGACTTGTGCGCCTTGATCGACGTTGTACCGGGCTGCTTGTGCCAGAACGTCAGGGTTGTTTCCCACCAGCTGTATCGAGTGCAGTCCTGCGGCTTTCGAGTGCTGCGCGCGTGAGGATGATTTGCGCGACGAAGCCAATGACAGATCGGCGCTCATCATTTCACCAACCGCCACGTCAGCCCCGTACTCAACGGCAAGTTGGCGCATGGGTAAGTCTGTCACACCCGCCATGGGTGCTAAAAAAACTGGAGTCTCTCGTGAAAAGGAGCCAAGTTGCATGCGTGCGGCGCTTACGATCGGAAAGTGCCTAGTGTAAAGAAGCTGGCGTCAGTGTTGAAGTCTGGCGTTTGGGTAGTTTTAGGCGGCTACCGCATGACTGCGGGTCTTAGTGGTCATTAAAGCCAGCAAAAATCTCCTAACTTCGGTAAAAAACTACAGATTGGTCGTCTTTGGGTGAAATCGGTAGACACCGAACGGGCGCTCGTAGAGACTCAAGGGCTGTTTATTTTTTAAGTGGTGTCTTTATGGCCGACATCTTGGTGTTACACGGGCCTAACCTAAATCTGCTGGGTACTCGCGAGCCCGAGGTCTACGGGCGTGAAGGCCTAGAGACGATTAATACGCGGCTTGAGGCATTGGCGCTCCAGGCTGCGTGTTCATTGAAGGCGTTTCAAAGTAATTCTGAGGCCGCATTGATTGATGCGGTTCATGCAGCACGGCTGGAGGACACGCGCGGGATCATTATTAATCCTGCGGGACTGACGCACACCAGCGTTTCTTTGCGCGATGCGCTAGCTGGGGTCGCTATACCCTTTGTCGAAGTGCATCTGTCAAACGTTTATTCGCGCGAACCCTTCAGACACCATAGTTTTTTCTCTGATCTTGCTGTGGGCGTTATTTCTGGATTTGGCAGTGCTGGATATGACCACGCGCTGCACTTTTTACTGAACCAAAATCAATGAATCGAGTAACAATAAAGTATTGAAAAGGTGACCTTATGGATATTCGTAAAGTAAAAAAATTAATTGAGCTGCTGGAGGCCTCCAGTGTCGACGAGATTGAGATTAAGGAAGGTGAAGAGTCGGTCCGGATCAGTCGCAATAAAGGCATGACAATGGCGGCGCCGATGGCTGCGCCTTTAATGCCAGCACCCATGGCCCCTGCGCCAGCAGCGCAAGTTGCAGCGCCTGCTGCCCCGGAAGTGGGCTCAGCGAGCAGCGCCAATGCCGTGAAGTCACCTATGGTTGGCACGTTCTATCGCTCGCCAGGGCCCGAGGCGGCGGCGTTTGTCGAGGTGGGTCAAAGCGTGCGCGCCGGCGATGTCCTTTGCATTGTCGAGGCAATGAAAATGATGAACCAGATCGAGGCAGACCACGCGGGAACGGTTACGGCCATCCATGCTGAGAATGGTGAGCCGGTTGAATTTGACCAGCCGCTAATCACTGTTGAATAAGCGCCCCCGTCTCGGTTAAGGATAAACGCTCATGTTGAAAAAGGTACTCATTGCAAACCGCGGTGAGATTGCACTGCGCATTTTGCGCGCCTGTCGGGAGTTGGATATTCCGACGGTTGCCGTGCACTCCACTGCAGACAGTCATCTAAAACACGTGCGACTTGCCGACGAGGCCGTGTGTATTGGACCGGCGCAATCGACCCAAAGTTACCTTCAAGCGCCTGCGATCTTAAGCGCTGCGGAAGTGACAGGTGCCGACGGTATACACCCCGGTTATGGTTTTTTGTCGGAGAATGCGGACTTTGCAGAGCAAGTAGAGCGCAGCGGTTTTAAGTTTATCGGCCCTCGGTCTGAGACCATTCGACTGATGGGCGATAAAGTGTCCGCAAAGCACCAGATGCGACGGTCAGGGGTCCCCACCGTTCCGGGTTCTGAAGGTGCGTTACCGGATGATCCCGAGGAAGTGCTGCGAATTGCCAGAGATATTGGCTATCCAGTGATCGTAAAGGCGGCAGCAGGCGGCGGCGGCCGTGGGATGAGAGTGGTGCACAACGAAGAAGTGTTGCTGTCATCCATTGAGGTTACGCAATCTGAGGCCGCAGCCGCGTTTGGCTCGCCCGTCGTCTACATGGAGAAGTTTTTGCAGCGGCCGCGACACGTCGAGATACAGATTCTTGCGGATGGACAAGGCCACGCGGTGCACTTGGGTGATCGAGATTGCTCGCTGCAACGGCGTCACCAAAAAATTATCGAAGAGGCGCCGGCGCCTGGTATTCCCCAAGCATTGCGAGAGGAAGTGGGTCACGCCTGTGTACAGGCTTGTATCGATATGGGCTACACCGGCGCAGGCACGTTCGAGTTTCTCTATGAGGATGGGCAGTTTTTCTTTATCGAAATGAATACGCGTATTCAGGTGGAACATCCGGTCACGGAGATGATTACTGGGATTGATATCGTCAAGCAGCAACTCCTTATTGCCGGCGGCCAGCCATTATCGATCACGCAAAACGATGTCAGTTTTAACGGGCATTCGGTGGAGTGTCGAATCAATGCGGAGGACCCACGCACGTTTATGCCGTCTCCGGGCGTCATTAAGGCATTCCACGCGCCCGGCGGTCACGGGGTTCGCGTCGATTCTCATATTTACAGTGGTTACGCGGTCCCGCCGCACTATGACAGCTTGATTGGTAAGCTCATCACGCACGGTGACACCCGTGAAATTGCGCTCAAGAAGATGCGACAGGCGCTCGATGAGTTCGTGGTTGAGGGTATTAGAACGAACTCTGCCTTACACCGTGAGTTAGTTGTAGATCCATCATTTGTCGCGGGTGGAGTTAGTATTCACTATCTCGAGAGTAAGCTGGAACACGAGCATTGAGTTCAACTGACTGGCAAGAGTGGGCGTTAGAAACGCACTCGCCGCTGGTTGAATCACTCGAGGAATGGCTCTTTGATCACGGCGCGTTAGCAGTGTCGCTTGAGGATAATGCAAACGAGCCGTTACTTGAGCCAGGGCCGGGCGAAACACCACTTTGGCAAAATGTTGTGCTGAAAGCCTTGTTCGCAGGCGACGCTGACCTTTCGTCGATCAAAGCGGTCCTGCCTCGCACCTTGTTGGCGGAAAACTCCAAGAGCGAGGTCTCGCGGCTTGAGGACCGAGAGTGGACGCGAGTGTGGATGGATGATTTTGCGCCCATTCAAATGGGACCTCGCCTGTGGGTCTGCCCCAGTTGGGCCGTGCCGCCTGATGAAGCCTTGGTTAATGTCATGCTGGACCCAGGGCTTGCCTTCGGCACCGGCACGCATGCCACCACTGCCATGTGCCTCGGTGCGTTAGACGCGGCAGTGAGTGGGGGCGAGTCAGTGGTCGACTATGGTTGCGGATCGGGTATTTTGGCGATTGCGGCGCTGAAGTTGGGCGCATCCAAAGCCTTGGGTGTCGATAATGACCCGCAGGCGCTGGCTGCCAGTCGAGACAACGCGGCGCGAAATCAGATTAGTACGGATCAATTTGATGTGGTGATGCCTGAGGACGACATGCTTTTGGCGTGGTCGAACACCGCGAGTGTTGTGGTTGCTAATATCTTGGCAGGCCCACTGCTGTCGCTGGCGCACGATCTCATTGAACTGACGGCGCCGGGGGGGAGACTGCTGCTGACAGGGGTGTTGGAGGAGCAGGCTGCGAAATTGATCGAGCACTACGAGCATGTGAGCTTGGACGTGATCGATCGGCGCGACGGTTGGGTACTGCTCTCGGGTGTAAAGCCGGCCTAACCCTGCGCCAATAGCTCTCTGAGGTCGATCAGTGCGGCGTTTGCGCGGGAAAGATAACTCGCCATGACCAGGGAGTGATTGGCCCAAATCCCGAAGCCTGACCCGTTGAGAATGACAGGACTCCAGACCGTTTGTTGGGTCGTTTCGAGCTCACGAATAATCTGACGGAGGCTGACAGCCGCATTTTTTTGTGCGAGAACCTCAGCAAAGTCGACCTCAGCCGCTTTCAAGTAGTGGATCAGTGCAAAGGCTGCACCGCGTGATTCGAAGTAGACATTATCCACCTCGTGCCACGGTGTTTTTACAATAAATTCGCTCGTTTCACGCGTTGACTGCGTCGCTGCTGTATCACCCGCTAAGTCAGTATTAGCACGGCGCTGTCCAACGCTGGCCGACAGTCTTTGAGACAAACTGCCAAGACGCTTTTCAACCATGCCCAACCAAAAACTCAGGTTGTCGGCACGCGCATAGAATTGAGCACCATCTTCACCTTGCTTTGGAAGTCGATTGAGGTAGGCCTCCAAGTACCGGCGTGCGTCGCGATATTGTGACTCAGTAGACGGGAGTACCCAGCTCGAGTTCTGGAAGTTGATTCGTGGCTCTGCCAACGTCAGGTCGACATCTTCTTGGGACTGGGACTGCGAGCGACTTAATACTTCGCGGAGGGCTCGCGCCAAGTCGCGAGACTGAATCAAAGCGCCGTATTCCCAGCTGGGCATGTTGTCTAAAAAAGCCCCGGGTGGCACAACATCATTGCTGATGTATCCCCCCTTTTTTTCAAGTAAAAGGCGCGTTACCTCTAAAAGGGCCGATGTGGTGGCGGTGCCTGTGACGAGTGATTGATTAGGTTGGAGGTAGGCGGCTCGATTTTCAACCACATCGAAAGCGGCTGGTGGCCAGCTCCAGTAAACGCCAAGGCCTATTACCACGAGCGCGTAAGCGGCGAAGACCCCGGTAACAGCCCGTCGCCCACCCTTACTGCGCAACAGACTCAGTGAGTCACCTGCGGGAAGAAATCCGCGAACGCTTGCTAGCGCCTGTGAAAAACGAGTTCTGAGTGTCATTTAATACCGATTCCTCTTGCGACAGTGGCCACCTTAATGGTGCTTCATCGACGCGCGATGTTTGGTGACAGAGAATTCATTGCACACAGGCTCATTGTTCTCCAGCGTAAAGCAGATGTCGACGCTTTGCGCGTCGGTGAGAGGCTCACTGAGCTTCATCAACATGATATGCATGCCGCCCGGCGCGAGATGAGTACGCTCTCCGGCGTTAAGCGTCAGCCGTTGCACCGGCCGCATTGTTGCGCGATCCCGGTTAGTGAGCGTTTCGTGAACTGACGTGTGTGCGGTAACGTCACTCGTGACACCCGTGATGACCAAGGTTGCGTTACTCGTGTTTTGCAGTGTGGCGTAGGCCGCGGTCATCATTTTCCCAGGGGGTGTCGCACGTACCCACGCATCAGAAACCGACAGATCGGCTGCCCATATTTGGGGGCTTAGCACCAAAACCGACGTTAAAAGAAACAGGGTTTGCCTGCGCATGGTACGCCTCATGTATTGCCTAATGTTTACGGTTAAAAAGATGGGGTGCTCATCGTGCATTTTCAATGGCGCTCAACACGATATCTCGGGTTAACAACTGTGGGAGAATAATGGGTTCGCTGCCTTTTCCCCGCGGGTACATGACATAAAGAGGGATACCGCTTCTGCCGTGCGATTTCACAAAGGCGCCGATGTCGGCATCGTAGTCTGTCCAGTCTGCAATCATGTAGGAAATGTCAGCACTGATAAATGCCTGCTCTACTTCGGTCGTGAACAGCACGGCGGCCTCGTTAGCCAGGCACGTGATGCACCAGTCTGCAGTCACATCCACGAAAATAGGGTCACCACGGTTCAGGTGGTCGTCTAGAGCAGCTGCGGACCAGGCAATTTGTCCGTCAGCAAGCGCGCGCGACGAAGTGGTTGGGTCCGATGTGTTTGTTGTAGGGATGGCCAATGCTATTGCGCCGAGGAGCAGCAAAACAGCGGCGACCTTTCTGATGAGGCTCTGGCCGTACAGGTAGGCCGCAAGAGCGACCAATACCAGTCCTGCGAGTGCCATTGCCATCGTGTTAACACCGCTTTGATTGCCAGCCACCCAAAGAAGCCAAACGGCGGTGAGGTAGAGCGGAAACGCCAGAATGTTCTTTGCTGTGTCCATCCACGCGCCGGGTTTGGGCAGCAACTTGACCATGGCGTTACTGTAGCTCAGTAGCACCATAGGGAAAGCCATGCCGGCGCCGAGTGCTGCGAAAACAAGCAATGTAATCGCGATTGGCTGCGTCAAGGCATAGCCCAGTGCGCTACCCATAAATGGCGCTGTGCAGGGGCTGGCAACCACCACGGCGAGAACGCCTGTAAAAAAACTACCCGTGTCACCCTCACGCTCGGTCAGCGATTGCCCCATATTCATCATCGATGTGCCGAAGTGAATAAGGCCGTTAAGACTCAGTCCCATCACGGTAAAGAGGTAGGCAAGCGCAATCACAAATCCCGTATTTTGTAACTGAAAGCCCCATCCTATGAGCTTCCCCGTTTGTTGTATGGCGACTAAAACGCTCGCAATCGCAACGAAGCTTATGACCACTCCGGCGGCGTACACGAGGCTTGCTCGGCGATGCGTTTGCGCACTCCCGCGTGTGAAGCTCAGCGCTTTGAGGGAAAGAATGGGGAACACGCAGGGCATAATATTGAGGATCACCCCGCCTAAAAAAGCGAAGACGATGGCGGCTATTAGGCTGGGTTCAGTCGCGTTCGAGTTTGTGTCTGGCGTTGAGCGGCTGGTAAGCGGTTCAAGAGTGCCTGGACGAATGTCTCCCGAGTCCATGTGCCAGAGAAACGATTTGGTCTCCGGTGGGTAGCAAAGCCCGGCATCGGCACACCCCTGATAGGTGATCTTGAGCTCAATCAGTTCGGCGCGTTCGGCTAGGCTGAGGGTGGCATCGAGTGCACCGTAGTACACCTCGACATCACCAAAAAACTCATCCGTCTTTGCAAGTCCTGGTGCAATCGCCAGCTGCGTATCAATCGGTCCTTGCATGGAGCGCGCACGTGCCTTGAACGCGTGACGATACAAGTAGTACTCCGGTGCAATGACCCACTGCAGAAGCACCTGCTGATCACCATCAGCAACCATATCTAGGCGGTAGGCGTCATCGACCGGAAGAAATTGTGTCTGCTGTTGCGTGTAGGCGGACAGCGCGTTTTGCCCTAGCGCTGCCAAGGGTAACCACGCAAGCGTGACAAGAAGCAGTCGACTAACGATTGTTGATCTTGAGCGTTTCATCCACTTTCCTTATCTGTGATAGCGGAGTCTCGTACCATAGTCGAGTGAGAGCCGTATCTCGTCCGGACTGAGCGCGTCGGGGAAGTAGACGCCCGAGACCTTCGCGTCGAGTAGGCTCGCCCCCTCAAGGTTAGTCTCTCTAAAATCAATACCTGACAAATCGCAATTACGAAAATACGCGTTTGAGAAATCCAATCCTCTCGCATTCATTTTTCGCAGATCACGGCCTCGGTAGTCGCCGCCCGACAACTGTAAATTGTCCATTTTATCGCGCTGCTTGTTAAAACTGTCGACATCTTCATGGCGCAATAGTTGGTAAAGAGGATCAGTTTTAACCTCGGGCTTTAGTTCACGCTTACTCATACCGTGCTCCTAGTGTTCAAACGCTGGGCTTCAAAATGGGCGTCTCTGAGCGCATGGCTGGCCTCAAGACTCAATCGCGGGCCGGCTTGACACACCACAGCGCCGGCAGCTTTAGACGCAAACTCACAAGCCTCAAGCATATCGGTTCCTGCCCATAAGGCATAAAAGAAAGCGCCCGCAAACATGTCACCTGCGCCGTTGGTATTGACGGCATTAACCGGTTGAGCGGGCACGTGGTGTTGCTGGGTCCCGTCATA
>DGPO01000058.1:26367-46495 GCA_002390485.1 Halieaceae bacterium UBA4438
TCGAGCGCTTCAATTTCATTGCAGAAAACAAAGTCGACGCCGTCCTCAAGAAGGGCGTTCATGTTGTCTCTGAAAAACGTCACCATTCCCGGGTCGGAAAAGCTAACAGCGACTTTCCCGCCGTTCGCTTGCGCGACTTGTTTGGTTTTCAGTGCCGCTTGGTGGCCTGTTGGTGAGGTGACAAGATAGCCCTCAAGATAAACCCATTGCGCATTTGCAATCGCAAGATCATTGACCTCTGAAACAGACAGCGTCTCTGACACGCCTAAAAAGGTGTTCATGCTGCGCTCAGCGTCGGGCGTGATGAGCACTAAACACTTTCCTGTGGTGCCTGCTCGGCGCTCATCAAGGAAACCGTGTGCCACGCCACAGGCGTCGAGGTCTGCAATATAGACATCGCCATCTTCATCGTTGGCAACGAGGCAACTCATGTACGTCGGGGCTCCAAATTGCGAGGCTGCAATGACGCTGTTACCGGCACTGCCACCACAGGCATGGTGCGCATGACTGAGACTCGCGGCTAAATGACGTTTAATCTCTCGCTGACGATTTTCGTCGACCAGCGTCATCGTGCCTTTTTCAATGCCCAACTCACCTAGATCCTGGTCTGAAACAGTCACTTCAGTATCGACTAAGGCGGCGCCTATGGCGTAAACGAATTTTTCTGACACAAATTTTCCAAGCAAAGATAATCACAGTAGTTTTCTAGTATCGCACGCTCCCTTGTCAGGTTCATTAACTTGTCTTGATTGTAATCAGACAGATTCGATGAGATTTATGTAAACTTGCGCCACACAAGAGGTGTTCAGTGTTCCCAAGTTTTCAACAGATGATCGAGGTGCTCGGCAAGGTCTCGCCGCCGGCCGTTTCCGTTGTGTCCAAACGCGCTGCGGTGGCCATTGGGCTGCGAGATGGGCCTTCGGGTCCTGAGATGCTAATGATTCAGCGCGCGGTGAAAGAGGGCGACCCTTGGTCGGGCCACATGGGATTTCCTGGTGGACGAAAAGACCCCGGCGACCCCAGCGATTTGGGCTGCGCAAAGCGTGAAACGTGGGAGGAAGTGGGTCTGGATTTAGACGCGCACGGTGAGCTCATTTGCCAGCTGTCTGATGTCAATACTGGGTGGCGTGCTGACCGGCCTGAGATGCTGGTGGCGCCGTTTGTTTTTGTTATAAACCATTGCCCGGACCTCGCGTTAAACCACGAGGTTGACGATACAGTGTGGATCCCTATTTATTTTTTAATGGACGACATCAATCGAGCGCGTCATCAGTGGGAATGGCGCGGTGAGACGCTTGAGTCTGACGCCTTTACTTTTGACCAGCGACTAATATGGGGGCTGTCGTTGATGATGATTGACGAACTGTTAGAGCTTGTTGGTGGGCGTCACAATCGAGCCGCGCACGTCACGCGGGCTTAGGCGTCTAGCGCTCGTTGTCCTCGTCGGGCGAGAATCCACGCAAAAAACTGCGGGAGTCTTTTTTCAATGCTTCGAGTTCCGGGTCTTTTTTAGCGGCGTCAATTAATGAATCTAGGCTTGCCCATCCTTTGAGGTAGGCAGTGATATGGCCAATGAGTACGGGTGTCATCTTTGGGCTCTGAGCATAGCGTGGCATGCCAGGAACCAGGTTACCCGAGGCGCGAAGCCCTTCCACTTTCAGCCAATAGCCTCCGCAGTTTGACAACGCATAGTCGCCCACTCGGCCGTAACTCAGGTTAGGTGTTGATGGGTTGAACCCGTCGGCGGGAACCGCTGTGAGTCTGCGTAGCGCGAAAATAAACCGCTGGCCTTGTGTAAACTCGGCCACGTCGGGACGGCAATAATCGCCGGTCTTAAGCCAAACACGAGGCGCCGTCGCCCAGTCGGGGCCGGTGAGTGTGACATCAACATCAATGTCGATTGCGTTTCCCTTTACGCGTCCGACTGTACCCAGCACCACGAGGTCAGCCGTGGGTGCAACCTCTGAAAAGCTACCTTGCCAAAGACACTCGCAGGCACTTGATAGCGGACTCAAAACCGACACTATTAGGGTGACAGCGAGTTTCTTGACCTGACGCCCAGTGAGTATTGCCTTCGATGTCACTGCCTCAGCGCTCACTGCCTCAGCGGTCATTACTTTAAAAGCAGCCTCGCCGCATCAATCGCAAAATACGTCAGTATCCCGTCGGCACCCGCGCGTTTAAACGAGAGCAAGCTCTCGAGTATGACTGCATCACGAGACAGCCAGCCTTTTTCGAAGGCGGCTTGGTGCATGGCGTACTCGCCTGACACTTGGTAGGCAAAGGTGGGCACTTGAAGCTCGGTTTTGACGCGTCGAACAATATCAAGGTAAGGCATTCCCGGCTTTATCATGACCATGTCCGCGCCTTCCCCGAGGTCCAGGGCGACCTCGTGTATGGCCTCGTCACTGTTCGCGGGATCCATCTGATAGGTTTTTTTGTCGCCGCCCTTAAGGTTTGACGCTGACCCAACGGCATCGCGAAAGGGACCGTAGTAAGTCGACGCGTATTTTGCGGCATAAGACAAAATGAGAGTATTGACGTATCCCTCGGCCTCGAGTGCCTCGCGGATCGCGCCAATACGACCGTCCATCATGTCGGAAGGTGCAACAACATCGGCACCTGCCCGCGCATGACTGACGGCTTGCTGGACGAGTGCGTCTTTTGTAATGTCGTTAAGTACGTAGCCATCGTCATTAATAATGCCGTCTTGCCCATGTGTGGTGTAGGGGTCGAGCGCCACGTCAGTAATAACCCCGAGGTCTGGCAGGGCCGCCTTAAGTGCTTTGACTGTTCGTTGAACCAGGCCATCAGGTGAAAAAGCTTCGCTCGCATCGAGCGACTTTTTAGCGCCGTCGACGACTGGGAATAGGGCGATGGCTACAATGCCTAACTCAAAGGCTTCACGCGCTCGCTCGATCAGCAAATCAATACTCAGTCGTTCGACGCCTGGCATCGATGGAACCGCCTCTCGTTGCGCGTCGCCCTCAAGCACAAACATCGGGTAGATAAAATCGTTGGGTGCAAGGGCAGACTCTGCCGTCAGTTCACGCGCAAATTGTGATGCGCGGAGGCGGCGCATTCGAGTTAACGGGAAGGGGCCTCTCGGTGTGCTCATGGGTCATGCTCCCTGGTTTAAGGTGTGGAATGCGCGCCGGGCCGCATCCACTGTGTTCGCGATGTCTTCGTCAGTGTGGGCGGACGACATAAAGCCCGCCTCAAAGGACGCCGGTGCAAGATAAACACCTTCTTGCAGCATCAGATGGAAAAATTGATTAAACCGCGCCACGTTGGCACCAATGACTTGAGGGTACTGGGTGACCTTCTTTTCCTCGGTGAAAAAGAAGCCGAACATGCTTCCGAGATGATTAGTGGTAAAGGGGATGCCCGCCTCATCGGCAGCAAGTTGCATACCTTCACACAGTTGCGTCGTATGGCGGAAAACCGCGTCGTAGAAGCCAGGCTGAGAAATAATGTCTAGAGTCGCGAGCCCCGACGCCATTGCGACAGGGTTTCCTGACAGCGTTCCCGCTTGATACACAGGCCCCAGTGGCGAAATATGCGCCATAATTTCTTTTTTGCCACCGAACGCGCCAACGGGCATCCCGCCGCCGATGACTTTGCCCAAACAGGTGAGATCAGGGTCTATCCCCAAGTGCCCTTGTGCGCAGTGTGTGCCAAAACGAAAGCCTGTCATCACTTCATCGAAGATGAGAATCGCACCGTACTGGGTACAGAGCTCGCGCATGCCTTCAAGATAGCCAGGCTCGGGCAAGATGCAGTTCATGTTGCCGGTAACCGGTTCGGTAATGACGCAGGCAATCTCTTGGCTGTGCGCTTCAAACGCTTTTTTCAGCGCGTCGAGGTCGTTAAACGGCAGTGTAATCGTGTGTTGCGCTAAGACTTCAGGTACGCCTGGCGAGCTGGGTACGCCAAAGGTCAGTGCCCCGGAACCCGCTTTAATCAGTAATGAATCTGAGTGGCCGTGGTAGCACCCTTCGAACTTAATGATCTTGTCCCGGCTTGTAGCACCTCGAGCGAGGCGGATTGCGCTCATAGTGGCTTCTGTGCCGGAGCTGGTCATGCGAACTTGCTCAAGACTCGGAACGAGACTGCAGAGTCGCTCGGCGAGTTCGATCTCAATTTCGGTTGGACAGCCAAAGCTGAGACCGTCTTGAGCTGTGCTGATCACCGCGTCACGAACCTGCGGGTGGTTATGACCCATGATCATAGGGCCCCAAGACAACACGTAGTCGATGTACCGCTTCCCGTCGACGTCAAAAATGTAAGCGCCGTCAGCACGCTCCATAAATCGCGGCGTCCCCCCCACGGCTTTAAAGGCTCGGACAGGCGAATTAACACCGCCTGGAATATGCGTTTGTGCGCGTTCGAACAGTGCTTCTGATTTGGTCATTGACCAGCGTCCCCCAACTTCATGTCGTTTTGCAGTAAATTTTCTCGGTATTAGCCCGGTCGCACGTACACCAACAGTACAATCGCAAACAAAAACAACACCGGTATTTCATTAAAAAAGCGATAAAACACGTGACTTCTATGATCGTCACCGCTGTTAATGAGCTTCACGTATCGCCCGCATTGCACATGGTATATCAGCAAAAATACAACGCCAGCGAGTTTGAGTTGCATCCAGAGGCTAGTGAGGTAGTAGTCCAGTGCGTAGCTGAGCCGCCAAAGCCCGAGGATAATGGCAAGCATCATCAGTGGTGTGACGAATTTATAGAGTTTGCGGGCCATTATAGCCAACGTCATCCGCGTGGTGTCGTCCTCCGCCTGTGCGTAGTAGACGAAAATACGCGGGAGGTAAAAAAGACCGGCAAACCATGTCACAACGAAAATGACGTGGAGACCCTGAATCCAAAGCATTGGTGACTCCATACTGGTTTCAAACTGAACAGTAAGTAAACTACGCGCACAATATCAGATCTTAGGCTTGAAATGATTAATGTTGGCATTGTGGGTGCCACCGGCTACGCCGGGGTAGAGTTGATTCGATTGCTACTGGGTCACCCAGCGGTAGCGATTACGCGGTTGACCTCGCGAGCGGAGGCAGGCGTGCGCGTTGACCGGCTGTTCCCGCACTTAAAAGGCTTCATCGATTTATCGTTCGAGGATCCGGCTGAGGTCGATTTTGAAGATTGTGACCTTGTGTTTTTTGCAACGCCACACGCGGTCGCGATGAACAGCGTACCGGCGCTTGTTACCCGCGGCAAAAGAGTCATCGACCTCTCCGCTGACTTTCGGCTGACAGACACCCGTGTCTGGGAATCCTGGTATGGCGTCAATCACGTGGCACCCGAGCTTGTGACTGCGGCCGTTTATGGACTGCCTGAGGTGAATCGCGAGGCGATTCGGCAAGCGCAGCTCGTCGCGTGTCCAGGGTGCTATCCAACGGCTGTTCAGCTGGGCTTTTTACCGTTACTGGAGGCGGGCCTGATTGATGCAGGGAGTTTGATCGCGTCGTGTGCATCGGGAACCAGTGGCGCCGGCCGTAGCGCCAAAGTGAATCTACTGTTGACCGAGTCTGCGGAGACAATGAAGTCTTATGGCGTCAGTGGGCATCGACATTTACCAGAGATGGAGCAGGGCCTTGCGCGCATGACCGATGATCCCGTCGCGCTGACCTTTGTGCCGCACTTGGCGCCCATGGTTCGGGGTATTCATGCGACATTGATTGCGACCCTGACGGATCAAAGCACTAATTTGCGTGCCGTTTTTAAAGACCGCTACGCTGACGAACCTTTCATTACCTTGACAGAGGGCGACTACGAACCTGAGACCCGCCACGTCAAAGGAACCAATCGATGTGAGATCGACGTGACGCGTCCTCCCGGAGATAAAGTGGTGGTGACTGTTGCGATCGATAATCTGGTGAAGGGGGCTGCGGGGCAGGCCATTCAGGCCATGAACTTAATGCTGAGTCTCGACGAGTGTACGGGACTCAATATGCCGTCCAGTCACCCCTAATTTAAAATGGCTGCCGACGATTACAAAACGGTTGTGACGCGTGTCAATGTTCCTCGGCAGCGCCGGATCCGCATTGTCGCGGCATCCGCAGTGCTTGTGTTTGCTGTTGGCGTTTATTTTTTGGGCTACCAACACGGATTTGATGATCGCGTGCCGTTAGTCTTGGACGAGGCCGGTCTAAAGGAGACGATTTCAAAGCTAAAGACGCGGGTGTCCGTCGACAAAGAAACGCTAAGTCGCTTGCGGACCGAGCTGTCAGAGTCAGCACGCGGTGTTGATGCGCTAGAGCGAGAGCTCGTTTTCTACCGAGACATTATGTCGTCGACCGAAGACGTGAGCGCGGTGAAAATTCGCCCGCCCGATCTCAACTGGGATCCGGAATTAAGACAATTGGAATACCGGGCAGTGGTCCAACGCCTGGCCCCGGGAAGTCAATTTTATCGCGGCGGGCTGCGGATCCAGATTGTCGATGCTGAGGAAAATAGCGTGCTGCTTGAGGACTCCGATGCGGGTAACCATGATTTGGCGTTCAAGTATTTTCAACGTATATCGGGCACTTTGACGCTTCCAGACAACATTTCTCCCGCCGCGGTTCGCTTTGGCATAGAATTGTCGTCCCCGCGTAAGCGGCAATACGAACAGAATTTCGACTGGAGCGGCTCGATTGTCTACAGTACGCAATAAATAAGGAGTGATGTCATGAGAAACAAGCAAACACAGATGCCGGCAGCTGCCAAGGGAAGCACGACCCTAATCTCGGCGGGAACAACGGTCTCTGGCGACATCACTTTCTCGGGCAACCTGGATATTGAAGGACGCGTCATTGGTTCGATCAGTGCTGAGCCCGGTGCGTCTGCGTTGCTGCGCGTGGTTGCAGGCGGCTCAGTAGAGGGCGAGATTCGTGTGCCGTCGACGTCGATCAGTGGCTCGGTGAAGGGCAATATCTACAGCTCAGAAAATCTTGAGCTGACGAAGGGTGCGATGGTTGCGGGCGATGTGTATTACAACCTCATTGAAATGTCGATGGGCAGTAAGATTGACGGCAATCTCAAGCATTCGACAGCATCGGCTAAGGTCGAGTCAATCACAGCAGTGACGGCGTCTTCAGTCGCCGACAAGGTGTAAGGCGGGAGATTTCTATGACCGTAGTGGCAGGGTTTGACCCCACTGAAATTAGTTTATCGGACAGTGCTGTTGGCAAGCTGCAATTTTTAATTGCAGAGGAGGACAACCCGTCTCTGCGATTCCGCGTTTACATCACGGGGGGTGGTTGCTCAGGTTTTCAGTACGGCTTTACCTTTGACGAAAAAACAGCGGAAGACGACTGGGTCATTGAGCGAGAGGGCGTCGCTGCGCTCATCGATTCTATGAGTTACCAATACCTTATGGGTTCAGAGATTGACTACGTCGAAGGGCTAGAGGGCGCAAAATTCGTTGTTAATAACCCCAACGCGACCACGACCTGTGGTTGTGGGGCATCATTCTCAATTTAGTCCAGGCCCTGCTGGCGCGTAAAAATCGCGGCTAGTGCTTTGGAAAGACAACCCCCAAGATTCTTGTAGATACGGCACCTGTCACCTCGGGCACACCGCTGCATTTGCCGTCCACACATTGCTTAGCCAGCCACGCAAAAGCCATAGCCTCCATAAAATCGGGATCGACACCGAGTTTGTCGGTCGAGTGCAGCTGTGCTTGCGGTATTAAGTCTACGAGTCGCTGCACTAAGAGGCTGTTGTGATAGCCGCCACCCGAGAGGTAAACCGTGCGACAGCCTGTCGTGTTGATCTCGGTTGCGATCGATCGCGCAGTCAGTTCTAAAAGTGAGCGCTGTACGTCTTGCGCACGGTAGGACTTGAGTTCAAACCGCTCCAACCAAGTGAGGTTAAAGTAGTCTTGACCTGTACTTTTAGGCGCCCCTTGTGAGAAATACGGGTCGGCCAACATTTCACTGATCAATGGCTCGAGTACTTGCCCCTCTGCCGCCCACGCGCCGCCTTGGTCAAAGGCCTTATTTTTGTGCCGGCGGATCCAGGCATCTATGAGCGTATTACCCGGACCTGTATCGAACCCTGTAACACCCGCCGCGGCAATAACGCTGATATTTGCGATCCCGCCAATGTTCAAAAAGACCGCAGATTCAGTGCTGTCCACGAGTGTTTTATGAAACGCCGGCACCAGCGGCGCGCCTTGCCCGCCCGCGGCAACATCGCGACGTCTAAAATCACCAACGACAGCAATGCCGGTCCGCTCCGCCAATCGGTGGTTGTCACCCACTTGCAAGGTGAATGCGCGCGCTAGATTGGGATAATGAAGCAAGGTTTGTCCGTGATTTCCTACGGCCTCAATCGAGGCCTTGTCCGTCCCAGAGCGTGTCAACAGCTCGTTCACAGCTTTCGTATAAAGATCTGCCATGTCGACGTCGAGCTCACACACGCGTTCGATATGGGTTTCGAGTCCTGATTGGAGGTCAAAAATACGCGACTGAATGGATGGGGGAAGCGCAACTTGGTGGCTTGTCATGAGGCGCGGTCGGCCCGCTGTGTCAAAGCGGACAAGGGCGGCATCAATCGCGTCACCGCTCGTGCCTGACATCAGTCCAATAAAGAGCCGCTGCTGGGTCACTCGGCCCCCATCATGGTGCCGCGACTTTTCATGGATACCAGCCGCTGGACGGGTTGGCGGATGGCGTCTTTAAACAGTGCAATCTCGGATTCGGGCAGGGACTTTGCTTTGGGTAATATCTTGTGCACGGTTCTTGGATTGCGGTGAACACCATTGACCAAGAACTCGTAGTGCAAGTGTGGACCTGTTGCCGCACCCGTTGAACCGACGGTGCCAATCACCTGACCCTGCTTTACGCGATCACCGCGGGCGACGCGTTTTTTATTCAAATGAAGGTAGTGGGTTTTAAAGCCTTCCCCGTGCTGAATAAAAAGGTAATTACCGTTGGATCGATTGTATCCTGCCTCTACGACTCTGCCGTCACCGGCGGCATAAACGGGCGTGCCCCTCGGCGCGGCATAGTCGGTGCCCCGATGCGGTCGCTTCGTTTTGTATATGGGGTGGAGTCGATTCGGGTTAAAGCTCGAACTGACGCGAGTAAAATCCAGAGGCGCTTTGAGAAATGCTTTTCGCATACTGACCCCTTCACCGTCGTAATACCCCGTTACGTTCTGGCTATCGGTGTATCGATAGGCGTCGACCGCGCGTCGTGAGGTCGTGTATGAGGTGGCAAGAATATTACCGTCTGAAATTTTCTCGCCATCGAGAAAGTGTTCTTCAAATAAAATAATGATGTCATCGCCTTTGCGAGGATCGAGCGCGAAGTCGATTACGCCGCCCAAGATCGAGGCGAGCTCCATGATGATATTGGCTGAGAGGTCCGCTCGATCACCGGCAAGGAAGAGTGAGCTTTCGATGGTGAGCGCTACCGTACGTTCTCGCACTTGAGGCTCTCGAACGATGACTTCTGAGAGGAATCCATCATCGATTTTCGAGTAAACAGTCTGTTTGAGGCTCGACTCGATATGCCTCACGGCAACCAGTTGGTGTTCTTCATTGGCGGCAAAGCCGATGAGCTGTCCGGGAAAAATTTTTCTCAGTGCTCTTTTACTGTCGTTAGACGTGACTTCAAAGACGTCTCGATCGGAAAACCCTGCGCGATTGAAGATGAGGCTCAGATTGTCGCCGCGTCTCACCGTAACGTCATTCCATTGCAGTGGCGCCTTGTCCGGTGCTTGAATTTGTCCTTCTGTCACAGCATCCCACGAGATTTGAGTCGTGGCTGTGAGCAATGGATCGGGAAAAACGGACTGAGAGTCGTCGACGACTTTGCCGGGCGATCCAACGAAAAGCTGTGATAGCAGTACTAAGATTAGTAGACTGAGGGCACCCCAAAGAAGGCGGGTTTTATCAATCGATAATCCGGCGCTATTTTCTAGGCGCGTGGCGCCTTTCGGTTTGCGTTGCAAGGCCATTCCATACCCCGCCCCTGTTGTGGGGCTGTTCATTGCCCTGCATCATAACCGACAATAGCCGCTTCACGAATGGTTAGACGCAATGTGAGTGTTGGAGAGGGGCTTGACGGCAGTTGAGCGCGGCATGTCACAGTCACTTAAATAAAAAAGGGTAAGTAATGGCTTTTTTTCAGGATCTGAAAGCGCGAGGCTTGGTCTTTCAGACCACGGGCGACGCGCAGTTTGAGGCGTGGCTGTCGGACAAGCCTAGGATCTTATATTGCGGGTTTGACCCCACCGCCGACAGTTTGCACATTGGCTCGCTCGTTCCTTTGCTGATGCTAAGACGCTTTCAGCTGGCGGGCCATACGCCCATTGCACTGGTAGGTGGCGCGACGGGTTTGATTGGCGACCCCAGCTTTAAGGCCCAGGAGCGCGCCTTGAATACACCTGACGTGGTGTCGGAGTGGGTGAGTCGGCTAAGAACACAAATGTCTCAGTTTTTATCGTTTGAGGGTGACACCTCTGCCGTCATGGCCAATAACCTCGATTGGACGGCAAATGTCGACGTACTGACGTTTTTGAGAGACGTCGGTAAGCACTTTTCTGTGAACAATATGATTGCGAAGGAGTCGGTCAAACAACGTATTGAGCGAGAGGGCGCTGGCATTAGTTTCACTGAATTTACGTACATGATTTTGCAGTCATTTGATTTTGCCGAGCTGAACAAGCGCTACGGATGTGAGCTTCAAATCGGCGGCTCTGACCAGTGGGGAAATATTACGGGTGGGGTGGACTTAACGCGCAGAATGAACAGTGCGCAAGTTCAAGGTCTGACAATGCCCTTGGTGACTAAAGCCGATGGGACGAAGTTTGGTAAGACTGAGTCAGGCACCATTTGGCTGGACGCTAAAAAGACCTCACCTTATGCGTTTTACCAATTCTGGCTGAGCACTGCTGATGCTGACGTGTACACCTTCTTGAAGTACTTCACGTTCCTGTCGGTCAGCGATATTGACGCCTTAGAGCAGGAAGATGCTGAGCGTGAGGGTCGACCTCAAGCACAAATGGTGCTCGCACAAGAGGTCACGCGCTTAGTGCATACCGACGTCGGACTTGAGGCGGCAGAGCGGATTACTCAGGCAATGTTTAACGGTGAAGAGGGCGCATTGTCTGAGTCTGATTTAGCCCAGTTGAGTCTGGATGGACTGCCCAGTAGCACTGTCGCCCGAGCAGAATTACCGGCAACGCTAACGCAACTTTTAACTGACGCCGGAATGGTTACCTCAGGCAAGCAGGTCAAGGATGCACTGGGGAGATCGGCGGTGGTGATTAATGGGAAGCCGGTTTCAGTGGACGACAATGCTAATCCGCAAAAATGCTTTGCAATCGACAGTGCGATGCACGGGCAGTACTTCATCACCCGGCTGGGCAAAAAGAAGGTGCATTTATTTACTGTTGTCTGAGTAGGCAGCGCAACTGAGAGTCCGGATGCAGTGAAGCAGCTTCATTTGATTCGTCATGCAAAGTCTTCGTGGGATGACCCGTCACTGGGTGACCATCAGCGCCCACTCAATGCGCGCGGTCAGCGGGCAAGCGTGCTCATGGGGACAGCAATGTCGGTGTACTTAAAGGACGCCCCCGCCGTATTTGTAAGCAGCGCCGTCCGCGCGCAACAGACATTTCAAGGCCTTGTGAGCGGCTGGGCCGCACTTGAGGGGACAGTGTCGACAACCGATGACCGGCTCTACACTTTCGACGCTCATGACCTTATCGCTTGGCTGTCAGAGGCGGATGATCGTTTAGATAATATGGCGGTTATTGGCCACAACCCAGCCCTGTCGGCGCTTGCCCGATTACTCTATCCCCAGCTGACGCTCAGTCGTCTTCCCACCGCGGCCTGGCTGTGGTTAAGTTTTGACAGTGTTGCGTGGCGTTCATTGGTTGATTCTCCTGGCAACGCAGCGCTTGTGCGTCTGTGCACGCCCAAAAACGTGGTGGAACAACAGTCATGACACCTGTGATTTTCGGCCTAGAGGGCCTGTCCTTAACCCGTATAGAGCGCGATTTTTTCAAAGAAACTCGTCCGTTTGGCTTTATTTTATTTGGCCGAAATATTGCCGATCGTCAGCAGTTACAACGATTAACCGGTGAACTGCGTGCGCTTACGGGTAACGATCAACTCCCCGTACTGATCGACCAAGAGGGCGGGCGAGTGGCTCGCATGCAAGCGCCCCAATGGGCGACCTATCCACCCGCTGCCACGTTTGAGGCGCTCTACCGCCGCAACCGAGAGTGGGGTTTGGAGGCTTGCACTCTGAATTACGAGGCGCTTGCGCTTGATTTGGCCGAGGTGGGTCTATCCGTGGCCTGCGCGCCCGTGCTGGATGTCCCCGTGATGAACGCCCACGATGTCATTGGCGATCGCGCGTTTTCTCAGGATTCGTCCTCGGTGGCCGCGCTTGGGCGTGCTTGCTTGGCAGGATTAAGCGCCGGCGGTGTCGAGGGAGTCATTAAGCATATTCCCGGTCATGGTCGTTCTGTTGTTGACTCGCACCTGGAACTGCCCCGCGTCGTTGCTGACCAAACGGAGCTTGAGCGAGATTTGGGGCCGTTTAAGGCGCTTAATGATGCCAGTATGGCGATGACGGCCCATGTCATTTACGAGGCATGGGATTCTCAGCACTGTGCGACGCTGTCCGAGGACGTCATCGGTCGGGTGATTCGCAGGACCGTTGGGTTCGACGGCTTGCTCATGACAGACGACCTGGACATGAAGGCTCTTTCGGGTGACATCGGTGATTTGGCGGCCCAGTCGCAGGCCGCTGGGTGTGATGTTGTATTGAATTGCTGGGGTAAGATGAACGACATGGAGTCCATCGTTAAAAAAATGAGGTCGCCGACACCTCAGACGCTCACGCGAATGCGTCGGGTCAACGACCGCCTGGCCAAGGCGTCGAGTTCGGTGACGATTAGCGAGCGGCAACGTGCACTGACAGCTCGGCGTGATGCACTGTTAGCGTCGTAGGCGCCGAGTCAATTGATGATGGATGGCCTTTAAGAATTTAAACCGTCCCAGCATTTTCAAGTCGATGAGAAGAGACTGACACGAATGAAGACTGAAATGACCTCTGTTGTGAGGAGAAGTGCACGGCACGGCCTAGGGGTTGGCCTCATCGTGTTGTTGTCTGGCTGCGCATCCCCGATCGACCTGCTCACCAGCAAGCCCAGCGCTCAATCGGGTGCTACAGGGGCGACAACTCAAACGAAAACCTGCGAAACACCGCGTCCGCGGATTTGCACCATGGAGTACAAGCCCGTCTGTGCCGTCATGGCGTCAGGCTTAATAAGGACGTACCCTTCGGCTTGTAATGCCTGTGCTGACGTTTCTGTCAGTGAGTGGCGGCCCGAACCCTGCGAGGAGTAAAAATGTCATTAACCAATCGAATTTTATTGGCCATGGTCTTGGGAATCGGTCTGGGGTCGGTGCTTGAAATCACACTGGCGTCCTTGAGCCCCGAGAGTGGACTCTATGGCTTTCTCTACAACGGACTGGTCATGGGCGTGTTTGATGTGCTTGGCCGCATATTCATTGCGTCGTTGAAGCTTTTGGTCGTACCGCTCGTATTAGTGTCGCTCATTTGTGGCATGGCTGCCCTGGGGGCCAGCAGTCGTATGGGCCCTATCGCGGGTAAGACACTGGGACTTTATTTGGTGACAACCTGTATCGCGGTGACCTTAGGTTTGGCGATTGCCTTAGCGGTCGGACCCGGAGAGGGCGTCAATGCGGTGGCAAGCTCTGACTTTGTTCCAAAAGAGGCTCCGCCGATTAAAGAAACGCTGATCAATATTTTCCCAACGAACCCGGTTGCGGCGATGGCTGAGGGCAATATGTTGCAAGTCATCGTGTTTGCACTGTTGGTTGGGTTTGCCCTGACGCGCGCGGGTGCTGCCGGTGAGCGCTTAATCGCGTGGTTCCAGGACATGGAAGTCGTCGTCATGAAAATGGTGGGTGTTCTGATAGAGCTGGCACCCTACGGTGTTTTTGCGCTGTTGACTAAGCTGTTTGCGACCATGGGATTTGGGACGATCTTTGACCTTGCAGCGTACTTTTTTACCTTGCTGGGCGTCCTCCTTTTCCACGGATTTGTCGTTTACGGTTTGGTACTGCGAACACTCACGCCGTTATCACCGTCCATGCTTCGACAAAAAATGCGCCGAGTCTGGGCCTTCGCGTTTTCGACATCCTCGTCAGGGGCGACGTTACCCGTGACATTGCGAACGGTTGAAAAACGTCTGGGTGTTAATAAGAGCGTTGCCGGATTTGCGGTGCCTCTGGGGGCGACCATCAATATGGATGGGACGGCCATTATGCAGGGCGTTGCGACCGTCTTTATTGCGCAGGTTTACGGCATTGATCTGACGAGCTCGCAGCTCCTGATGGTGGTGCTCACCGCAACCCTTGCGTCGATTGGAACCGCTGCAGTACCCAGTGCCGGCCTCATTATGCTCTCACTCGTCCTCACGCAAGCAGGGCTTCCAGTAGAGGGGATTGCGCTTATATTGGGTGTTGACCGACTGCTGGACATGGTGCGAACAGCCGTGAATGTCACAGGTGACGCCACGGTTTCGACGGTGGTGGCCTACCACGAAGGTCAGCTGGACGAAGTGATCTTCAACGACCCTAACGCGGACCTTGACGAGACCGCGACGGGTGAGTCGTCGGAGACTGCCTCATGAGCCTGTCTGTTTCGGTTGTCCCTGTGACCCCCTATCAGCAAAATTGCTCCGTCATTAAGTGCAACGAAACGGGGTTAGCTGCGGTCGTTGATCCGGGTGGCGACATCGATCTGATTCAAGCCGCCATCGAGAAGATGGATGCAAAAGTGGAAAAGATTTTGTTGACGCACGGGCATATGGATCATTGCGCTGCCGCCGATGTGCTGAGGAAGCAATGGGGTGTTCCGATCGAAGGACCGGAGGAAGCGGATCGGTTTTGGATTGATAATTTGCCGAAGTGGTGCGAGATGTCAGGCTTCCCAACCGCGGAGGCTTTTGAGCCCGATCGGTGGTTAGTTGATGGAGAGACGGTCACCGTCGGTAATCTTGAGCTCGCCGTTATCCATTGCCCCGGACACACGCCTGGCCACGTTGTTTTCTACGATACAAAACAGCAGTTTGCGTGGGTTGGTGACGTCATATTTGCGGGCTCTATCGGTCGAACTGACTTCCCGATGGGTAATCATGATCAGTTAATTCATTCGATTAGAGAGAAGCTGTTTCCCCTTGGGGACAACGTGCAGTTCCTGCCCGGACATGGTCCAGACTCAACGTTTGGGCGCGAGCGGGCGTCTAACCCGTTCGTCGCCGATACGCGTTTTGGTTAGCTAATAAGGACCAACATTACGCGGCGACAAAGCCTTTCCAAGACGCCATGTAATCGATGAATGTAGGGCTCAGTCCCTGACTTGCGAGGTGGTCGCGCGACACCGGTAAATCCAACATTTTAAAGGCTGGATTGGACAAGGCTTGCGCAGGGAAGTCAGCGTGAACAACGGCCGCTCGACCTATAATGACAAAGTCGAGTCCCTGTTCGATCGCACGCTCACAGTCACGCGCCGAATAGAGTTTACCGGCAGCGCCCAGGGCCACACCCTTGCGCGGTAGGTCGGCGAAAACTTTAAGCAGCGATGCGCCTGAAAACGCCTCATCGCTCGCATCCTTGAACACATCCCACAGCGACATGTCGAGGTAGTCAATGCGTGGATCGACTAAAAGATCTGCCGCTAGATCGCGAATTTCCTCTGTCCGCTGGCCGAAACGCTCCGGTGAGAGGCGCACGCCCAGACTGAAGGCTCGACCGCAGGACTGGTTTATACCCGCAATAATATCCATAAGCGGCTTCGCACGCTTCTCCGGTGAGCCGCCGTAGGCGTCATCACGGCGATTCAACTCAGGGCTTAAGAACTGTGCGAGTAAATAGCCGTGTGCGCCGTGGAGCTGCACGCCGTCAAAGCCCGCTTTTTGGCAGCGAACAGCGGCTGCTATACAGTCCTCAATAAACCCCTCCACTTCCTCAACCGTCATCGCCTTTGATCCTGTGGCCTCATCGTCAGACGGGCACATGGGCGTGTCGTCGCAATAGCTACCGAGCGCGCGCATACCGCCATGATGAAGCTGAACCACCGCGTGACTGCCCTGTGCCTTGATGCCTTGAGCCAAACGCTGGAGACCCTGCATATGTTGATCGTCGTGGGCGCCTAATTGACCTGGGAAGCCAACGCCGCGATGTTGTACCGAGGTGGCACAGGTCATGGTCAGGCCAAAGCCCCCTTGGGCACGTCGCGTCAGCCAGTGATATTCATCGTCACTTAAGACGCCGTCTGCGCCACTTTGAAGGTTCGTTAAGGCGGCCAACATGTAGCGATTATCGATTGTCGTACCGTTAGCAAAAGTGAATGAAGACGATAAAGCGCTCATAAAAACCTCAATAATTAATTTTGGTGTGCAATGCCCGCAAAGACAGTACCGACCACCTTGATTGATCGCAATTGATTTATCGGTACGGACAGGGGGTCGTGGGAAAGAATGGCGAAATCGGCGGCTTTCCCCGCACGAATGGAGCCGATGCTATTTTCCAGACCCAAAATCCACGCGGCATCAATCGTCACTGCTTTCAAGGCGCCCATGCGCGTCATGCGCTCTGCTTGCCCGGTACGTTCCCCCGAGAGATTTTCTCGAGCAACCGCGGTCCACATCAATGTCAGTGGCGACAATGGCGCCATAGGACTGTCGGAGTGCAGCCCTATTGGAACTCCTTTCTTTTCGAGTGATCCCAGACGCACCATCTGGGGTCCACGATCAGGTCCAAGCCAGTCCCCGCTGTACATCTCAGAGAGTATGTAGTGATAGTAGGGGTTGGCAGAAACGGCCGCGCCCAGGGCCGCAAGTTTTCGATTTTGGTCCTCGGTGCTGTAGGCAAAGTGCTCAAGCGTCATTCTGTGATCGCGCTTGGGGTTTTTTGCAAGCAGGTATTCTAAGAGCTCAATAAATCGAGCCGTTGCTGCATCTCCGTTGCTGTGTGCGTGGAGCTGAAAACCTGCGTCCCAAAATTGCTCTGCGAACGCCGTGAGATTAGGAACATCGACCATCCAAACACCGCTGTGACCGTCGAGATAACCCGGTGCACCCATTTGAGACAGCCCAGAAAAGATCGCGCCGTCAATCATGAGTTTGAAGTGGTTGCCCACTGCGACCCGCTCGGTGTTCAGTGCCTGCCACTCTCTAACTTCATCGAGGGCCTCTTGAGGCGATTGACCGCGTGTCATAAAGTCCGTGATGATCGGCGTAAGCAATACACGCACGCCCACTGGGTCTGAGGCTACGGCGGCTCTCACGGCCTTAATTTCCGCAACCGGGTTACCAAAGATGCCGGTGCCCATGTCGGCGGCAGTAGTGACCCCTGATTCGTGCATCATGGCGAGAAAGTTTCGCATGCCACGTCCGTAACGCGTGGGCTCAAATAAGAAACCCATTTTTGGGAATACAGCGCGCAGGCCCAGCTCGTAAAAGTGACCGCGCTCCCAGTTGGCACCCTCCTCAATGGCGTCAGCGTCAGCTTCAGTCACGCCGAGTAATGCCCAAGCCGCATCGTTACCCACAATTTCGTGAAAGGAGCGGTGCCAAATCATGACGGGCGTGTCGCCAAACCAAGCGTTCAAGTCTTCACGCCAGACAGGTCCGTGCCACAGCGGATGGTGACCGAAAGCAATAAACGGAATACCGGGCGTATCATTTTCCGCCACCAGCTCGCGCAGTTTTTTGCGATAATCTTGGGGTGTTCTAGCGCCAGGGAAATCGCCTGTTGGCAGACGCCAATCATCCGGGGCAAGAAATGGAAACTGGGTAAGCACTGCAGGTAACGTGGGGTGAACGTGCGGGTCAATAAACCCCGGTGTGATGACTGATTGCTCAAACTGCCGATCGATTCTTGCGGCGCGGGCCGTAATGAGGGGTTTGAGTGAGTCGAGCGAACCCACCGCAAGGACCTTCCCGTCCTCCACGGCAACCGCAGTCGCCTCGGGTAGCGCAGGCTCCATTGTGCGGACAAGCTTGGCGGTGTAGACCACCGTCTCTGCACTCACTGTTTGGATCAGACTCAACAGTGAAGACAGCATAATTATTGTTATGACGCGCATGATATTTCCCCTTATTGCTGCGCCATCATGTCACGAAATCCAGATCAAGCAGAGCGCCTAGCGAAGCACTTTTAGCCAGTCTCCGGTGCGGGGTTCGCCGCTGGGGTAATAGCCATTAATGAGTCGCAACTGATTTTCTGCGTCGGGCACTCGTATACCCGAGCTCAGCGAGTCAAATGTAGCGCCGCGAGGGACTTGAACGTAATTCAGTACGTGACTTTCGCCGCGCTTTTTTTCTTTTGGAAAAAGCGGTCTGAATGACGTGATGATCGTCTTGAAGGCACTGTCGACGACGTTAAAGTCACGCGCCTCTCCCTCAAATAAGTAGCGAAATCGGTGATCGACGACACCGAGGCGTTTCTGGTTTCCCCCAGCTGTTGCGAGCCCCGTTGCGCCCTGCAAGCCTTGGCTCTCAAAGATTTCTTGCTCATTGACGTCACCCGAGGCCAGTGAAGGGAGTGCCACCTCAGGGGTTGCATTGGGGTCGATCTTTGCAATTTTAATGGTGAGCATGGCATCTGTGTCCGGCGCACGAGCGATGATTTCTCGCGTTGTTGCACTGACGGTCCAGCCCTCCGGATGCTCAAAGGTGAAGTCGAGTTTGTTGTGGTAGTAGCGCAGTGGATCGCTTTGCGCTTCAGCGCTGGCGCCGATGACCATGCCGTCAGTTTCACGCCTAAACCGGCCAGGTAACTCGGGGTTTTCGGACATCGCGTCAAGGTCGAGCGTGTTGGCGGTCTTGATCACCGTCTGCAGTCTTAGGTCGTTGCGCGGGTGACTCGCATACAGGCCGTGATACGTTCCAGAGGGTCGTCCAGCGGCTTTGGCCACTGCCTTTTGATAGCGCTCCTGGTCTTTAAGAACCCCAATGACGGATAACAGTGCATCTGCGTCATAGCCGCTCTTATGCATAAACTCAGCACCTGCGGCGTCGGCTTCGAGCTCCATATCACGACCAAACCCCGAGATCAGTTCCGCCCCATACATGTTCGCGGCGTCGTATAAGTCACCCGACCCTGTCAGTATGAGTGCCGATACAGCGGCGACTTGGTTGGTGATGGTTTGTGTTTTACGCCGAGCGTGATGTCGTTCAGTGATATGACCGATCTCATGGGCAATCACTCCGGCCAGCTCTGCTTCGCTGTCGAGATAAGCCAATAGACCGCGATTGATATAGATCAAACCGCCGGGTAGAGCGAAGGCATTGATATCGGGTGAGTCTAACAGTGTGAAGGTAAACTCTTGATCGGGCATGCTTGACTCGGCGACCAACCGGGCACCAATTTCATTAACGTAGGCCGCCAGTTCAGGGTCATCGTAAATGCCGACATTCTCAATAAGCTTTTCGTGCTCATCGGCGGCTTTCTTGGGCATGCTGACGGGTCGTCCACCCACTGTCACAGTAGAGGAGCCCGCGCAGCTGGCGAGCAAAGTGGTAATGAACACCGCGGCGATAAGGCGTTTCATGACTCAGGATCCTGCAGAGAAGTACTGAAGTAACTGGGTGCCCAAACTTTCACACGCGGTATCCTGTACCGGTGCAATGATCGGGATGGGTACAACCACCGCGGGCATGTAACTCTGGCCGCTCGTCAGCGCACTCATTTTACCCACCTCTGCGCCGTCGTCGAAGTTCCAGATTGTGGCCTCGTACTCAGACTCGGTGCCCCAAGTGCCAAATCCGAAGCACCCGGCACCCGTGGGTCCAACCCCGCAGGTCATTGAGCCACTGCTGTTGGTGTCTTGCGTGCGTCCATCGATCCACACCATGTAGCTGACATTGAGCTCTTGGAGTCTGCTTGCAACGGTGGGTAAGACCATTAGGCGTCCGACGCTTTCGATACTCAGTGGCGCGGTTCTGGGTTCAAACCAAGGGTATAAAGAATCCACAAACTGCCGTTCGGGGATCACATTGATGCCTTCTGAGCCTCCTCTAATGTGCCCGCCAATGCAGTCTATGAAGTCAGGCTCCGTGTCGTAGTCTGGCGC
>DGPO01000058.1:46535-51523 GCA_002390485.1 Halieaceae bacterium UBA4438
CCGAGCATCGCAACGCCCATCAAGATCCAGGGTAAGAAGGGCTTCACTGCGATTCCTCCGGGTTTTCGAGCCAGCTCATGACGCCGGGCACACGAACGAAGCTCGTAATGAAATGTGCGCCCGCGTCTCTCAACGCCATAACAGCCGCCAAATTGACGGCATCTGAGTCGGACTGCATGAAGGCTGTGGGTGTTTTGCCGTACGCGGTCAGTGGCCACTCAGCGAAGGGCTGCATATTATCGAGGCTGAGTGTCTTATTGTCGTTGTCTTTGAGCTGCTCGGGCTCAATCAGCCTGAGGCGGTAACGCATCCAGATCTCGTACACTTTGACGTTCGTGTACAGCGGGATCGCGTACTGCACGTCTGAAATTTCAGGCACAAAAACTGCATCGACGTCGTACGTTTCTAAGTCATCATAGCTTTCTATATAGACTACGTTTTGGAAGAAAGCGGGAAGTAAGGTTGACCAGAATTCCACCTGTGCGACGCCGGTACTCACACTCCAGCTGACTTCACCACGGCCCGTCGCGTCGTCAACCAACTGGTGCTCGCGAAATTCGGGGGTGAAAACCACACCGATAGAAACCGGTATAGGGTCGACCAGCGGCGTTGGGAAGTTTCCATCAACAATCACTTCACGACTGCCGCAAGCGGTGATGAACGCAAGTGCAAACAGCGTGTAAAAACGCTTGGCGCTAGGGCCTAAAATCATTGAGTCCAACAAACGTTCCACCATTTCGATGCGTCAGTTCCCTCATCAGTGTAGCAAAACGAATGCCCGTGTCCTGCAACTCGGGCGGCCTAATAAATTGTACGGGGAAGCCGACAGCGTGGATGCGCACGCGACGCTCTTGAGTGTCGGCCTCGGCATTAAGTCGGTCGACGGTCAGCACCACGTCCTCAATCGATCGACCGGTAAACTCGTCGCCGAAAACATAAATTGAGATTTTTTTATCACGGTCATAAAAAGAGCGTACGGCCTGTGTAATACCCTCCACGGGTGACGAATTAGAAAACGCGTTCCAGTTGGCGAGATTTCTCAGTATCAACTGTCGTCGTGCCGGTGTGTCCGGAATCCATTGTCCAGCGTAGCGACTGAACAGGTAATTACCCATGTCGTTCATGACCTGAATGCCTTTGACATTGGGGTAAATATTCAGGGTCGCTTCCATCTCACTCAGCATCCGCTGCCAGGCGTACGAAAACATGGAGCCAGAGGTGTCGATGATGAAAATAATGTACTCACTGTCGACCGGAATTCCGCCGATCAGTTGATTCTTTCGCTCTGCATCACGACCCAGTAAGCGCTCTTCTTCCTCGCTTAATTCCTGACGCGCAATGGCCAGCTGTTCGGCGACAATACTGTTTGAATTTCGGGTGACTTGAAGGGCGTCGAAACGTGATTTCGATGACGCCAGTGACCCTTGGAGAATGGCGATCTGCATTTCAAACTCTGAGATCTGTTCGCGCTTTGCCACGAGTTCGCGATTCAAAATCTTAGTCTCACCGCGTATTTCAAATAACTGCTCGGTGAGCGCAGACACCTTCCCTTCAGCAATCACCGTTGATTCTTCAAGGACCTGCGGCTCGACCGTCTTGGTGATCATCAGCAGTAAGATCACGGCGCCAAAACCACAGCAGATGACGTCCAAGAATGACAGTGAGATTTCCGGCGCCGGTCTTCGCTTTCGCATTACGGCCAGTCCTTAGCGGGTGCCATGAAACTACCGCCTGTATTTTGTGCGAGCTTCCAGAATTCGGAAGCCGCCAGGGGGTCTCCTTCCATGGGTGACAAGACAACGTTCACGGGCACGCCAGAGGGCAGGGCTTTTAGCGCATCACGGTAATGTTTTAGTCGCGCCGGGCCTGACACGGTATTTTTCCGTGGCGTTGATTTGCCTTGTGTAGGCAGCCCGTCAGTTACCAGAAAAATATTGTCGGGTTTGCTGTCGAGCTCAGATAAGAAGTTAAATGCAGTGTGCAGTGATGTGCCGCCCTCTGGCAGTACATTGCGAACCGACGAGACGGCACGTTCGACTTGCTCGCTGTCAGCAATTTCAAGCCAGCGACCTTGGGTCTCTGGGAGTGCAAATCGCGCCTGCGTATTAAACAGTATTAACTGGTATCGCGCGCCGGTTGGAAGTTGGGCCGTTAACCAGTCCACGGTATCGAGCGCTTGAACCCACTTTTTTGAGCCGCGCTGCACCGCTGGCGACTGATTTCGCATGCGGATAACGTTCACAACCTCGGGTGCAAGCATGCTGGCTGACACGTCGATCAATATAGCAATGCGATTACCCCCAAGTTTCAAGCCGGTGAGGTATTGCCGGTTGCCCTCACCCTGAAATTCACGCGCACTGCGACCACCGTCGGCCTCCGCGGCTTCGCGCAGCTGCTGAATCTGTTCCTCGAGGACGTTAATTTCGGCCTTTAGGGCGTCAAGGTCGGTTGTTTCGCTGACATCGGACTCCTCCAGCGAAGCGACCAAGGCCTCAAGACGGCCAAGCTCTTCGGTGACGACTCTCGCCCGTCCCGTCGCCTCAACAATATCGAGATCCGCGCTGCTGACGGCGTTACGTAACCTGACAAGGCCTTCCTCTCCGTCGCGAATGTCCTCTTCAAGAAGATTTACCTCCGAAAGCACCTCGGCATTCACCGACTGAATCTGAATTTCAATCGAGTGATCAATAATGAGGAATACCAATATGACTGCACCAAACCCACAGGACATCACGTCTAAAAAGCTCAGATTAAACGTATTGGTTTGTCGTTTTCGACGCGGCATGTTTACGACTCAACACGAATCAGAACAGCTTCTTTACCATCGTCGCGATACAGCCTACTTCCCGTTGTCAGCTGGTCGTGGGAGCCAGAGACCGACAGTACATTAATCCGGTCTTTAAATGCTCCATCAATACAGACAACGTCATTTTGCAAAACAACGCCAAACTCGAACGACACACTTTCTCGGTTTTCAATCACGTGAGCGGTGGCGTCGATCAGTAAGTGTGTCGGTGGGTTGTGCTGTCCGGTTGCCGTGTCCAGATCAGAAGATCGGGTCTGGGTGCGCGGTTGCTGTATGCGAGAGGGCTCAGGCCTGACGTCAGTACTGAGCGCGCAGCTGGTAATCCGAGATAACGGTGCTTGAGCAGTCGTCCCGCTAAGAACAGCGCTGGCGGCCTCTGTCAGTGACTCTTGCGTCGTGACTGAGTTAAAAACTATTCCTGGAAAAACCGACAGGGACGCGTCGACACTGATGGATCTGCCGTCAGTATTTACAGCGTCAAGTACCCGCTGACCGACTTTCTTTAGTGCATCTCGGGCCACCTTGAAGGTATAGGATTCGACCTCTACCGAGAGCTCGTTGTCGTCAGTTTGCGATGCGAGTAGACCCGGAATGGCACTTAAGAGTGTTTGCTCTGAGGCGGCACTTCTTCGCGGATCAAAGCGGGTTTGCGCCACGCAGGCGTCAGCAACATGTTCAAGACAGTCCTCGAGTAGATCTAAATAGCCAAGACCGGGGATGGCGGTGGTCTTGTGCACGCTGAGGCGTTGGTCGATCTGCTCGAGTTCGGTGACAACAAGCTGCCGCCATTGCAGGCTGAGGTTCACGCCAGGTGCCGACTGGCCTGCGTGTGCAATGAGCGCCCGGTCGATGACGGCTCTGGGCTCGATGTTTAAGGCACTGAGAATCCCAAGCAGCAGTTCGAGTTGCGTCTGATTCATATTGCTCGGTGCAATGATGCACAGATCATGCAGACGCTCTGGATGGGGTATTAGTGATTTGAGGTGCTCATAGACCAGGTCAGCAGTGTGTCTTGCGCTTCCAAACTGAGCGCTCAGGGGCGCGGTCGACAGCTGGCTCCAATAGTCAGACTTCACGTCAAGCGGGCGTCGTTTGAGTTGTGAGACAGCGTACTCACCGAAGTGAAGCGTGCCGGCATCGGAGAGAACGGCACCGGGAGAGGAAACGACCTCGTCAGCAGTAGTGAGGCTTAAGCTTGTGTCATTGATGTCGAGAAAAACCGGGTTCATTTGGGCGCTGCCAAGTGTCGGATGAGCTTTTTGTCGATGTAGCGCTGCGTACTCAGTACTAAACGCTCTTGCGACAGCTGTAGCTGATGCAGCGCGAACATGATGATGATCGAGAGCACTAATGCGACGAAGGTACTGTTAAACGCCACGCCAAGGCTCACTGTTACCCCCGAGATATCTCCTTCTACGGCTTTGTAGGCCTGTCCTAAGGCATCACCAATACCGCGTACAGTTCCGATAAAACCGATGGATGGAATTGCCCAACTGATGTAGCGCACCATCGATAACTCCGAATCGAGCTTGTCGGCTTCGATATCGCACTGCTCGCGGACTGCTTCCGATACCGCAGGAATACTGGCGGTGGTCGAAAATCGACTGAGTGCATTCAAGAGTGTGCGGGGAAGCAACAGTTCTTGGTCTGCCTCCGGTAGGGCTTCTAGGCCGCGTGAATAACTACGCGCATCCTGCGGGAGGACCGTGGTCCCCGTGGTGACCTCGATCAGGTTTCTGTCGAGCATGGCGGCTTCCTGACGCGTCGTCCAGGCTTTGAGGCCCATGATTGCTAGCGCCCAGATCATCAAAATGAAACAGGCTTCTTGCTCAAAGTCTCGAATCACGACGAAGAGAGATCGCTCGGGTACAAAGGCCTCGCCAGAGGCCTGTAGTGCCGCTTGAATTGTCAGTTGTGCGTCTGCAGAGGGGCGAATCAGTCCCACGTAAAACCCGTGAACGATGATGACCGCAGTGAGAAGTGCTATGAGCTGGAAGGCGAATTCGGATGGAAGTTTCGACTTAGACATGCAGTGCGGCCTCAGATATCAACGGGGAAAGAAACTGAGCGATCTTCAGAAATACGTTCAGTTGGCGTGTAGCTGTCCACCGCCGGTGATGCGGATTCGCTGCTGGGTGACTCTGACGGTGTTATAGGGTCCGCTGACTCCAAAGCGCCCTGT